>NZ_JAYGII010000057.1:0-8610 GCF_034931365.1 Natronospira elongata | reverse complement strand
TGAATGCCCTGCGGGGTGGCGGCGTGGAAGGCGACTTCCTCCCCACCCTGGCAGCCATGGGGGAAGGCATGAGTGAGCTGCAGAACGGCAGTCTGCGTGGCCTGAGTTATCGCCCTGGCGTGCTTGATATCAATATTCGGGTGTCCGAGGCCTCCGCCCTGGATGCCTTTCGCGATGCCATTGCCGCCAGTGACCGCTATGAGGCCACCATTCAGTCCGCCAACACCCGCGATGATCATGTGGACGGCCGCCTGCAAGTCCGCCTGAGGGGGAATTAAGGATGTTTGATTCATTGCGTGACTGGTTTGAAGGACTTGAACAGCGTGAGCGCTGGATGGTTACAGTGTGCGCCGTCCTGGTGTCAGTCAGCGGGATTTACCTGTTGCTGGTGGAACCCTACCTGGATCATCGTCAGGATCTCATGACGCAAGCCGAGGAACAGCGAGAGCTGCTGGCCTGGATGCAAGGCGCCGCGGCCGAAATCCAGGCCCTGGAGCGTGCCGGACGCCAGACCACGGCCGGCAGTGGACAGAGCCTGTTCGGCATCGTGGACAGCACATCCAAGGAGGCAGAGCTCGGCCGGGCCGTGCGCCAGATCACTCCTGATGGAGATCACTCCGTGCGAGTACGGATGGAGTCGGCACGCTTCGACTACACCCTGAAATGGTTGCAGGCGCTGGAGTCCGAGCACGGTATCGAAGTCACCCGAGTAACCTTTGATCAGACCAATCAGTCCGGTCGCGTCAACGTTGCCCTGACACTGGAACGGGAGGGAGCATGAAGCGAGGCCTACTCTTCTCCCTTGTGGGTATCGGTGCATTCCTGTTCTTTCTGATCGCGAAAACACCGGCGTCATTGATTCCCACCCTGGCCCCGGAGCACGAGCAACTCAGCCTTCAAGCCACCAGCGGGACAATCTGGAACGGTCGTATCGGCCAGATTCAGGCAGGTCCCATGCGCCTTGGGCCGGCTGAATGGAATCTGCGTGCCTCCCGTCTCCTCCTGGGCCGGCTCGATGCCGATATAAACCTTGAGATTGAGCGTGGCAATGTAGACGCCCGCATCGTCATGCGCCCAGGTGGTCGCATTGAGATTCCGGAAGCAACCGGGCTCAGTATTCCCCTGGCCCCCTTTGCGCCCGTATTCAATCAAGCAGCCGACAGCATCCATGGGGAAGCCGGCTTCCAGGCCCGCGATCTGGTCCTTCTGGGCGATACCCTGCAGCAGGGTGAAGTGGACCTGAGAGTCTTCGATCTGGTCCTCAACCTCATGGGGCGTCATGAATTGGGGAACTTCACCGGTCATGCCAATGGTCAGTCCGCTGAATTCGAAGTGAACTTCTCGGACGTCGGTGACGACGGGCCTTTCAGGGTTCAGGGCAATATCGACTATCGGGCGGAAGAAAGGCGTTATGAGCTAGAGGCCAGAATCGGGGCGAGAGAGCATGCGCCGGCGAACCTGGCCGGCGCCCTGCAGTATCTTGGAGAGCAGGATGAGGGCGGCCTCTATCCGGTTCGCTTTGGCGGCCGGGTATTCTGACCCGGATCACATGAAATAGTCATCGGGCCAGTCCTTGGTATTGGCCCCCACTGCCTTGCCGGCGGCAACCCGCTGGCGGTGACGCAATGACATGCGGTTTTCCGGCCACCAGCGTTTCACCGACTCGCGATACTCAGCCGCCAGATTACGCAAGGAATTATAGAGCGAGTCACTGTAGGCTACCTTGACCAACTTGCCGGCATAGCGAATCGAACCGGTCACGGTTCGCACACCCATCACTCGCCGAATGATGCCCATGTGGAGGGTCAGGCGGAAAAGGTCAGAGTCATGGACCTTGCCGGAATAGGGCCGACTGAGCAGTAAAGCGACATGGTAGGACTTGCTGGCACCCTTCCGGAGGAAAACAGCGTGAGGCACCGCCATGAGGTCGTCGGCGCGAAACTGGCGTCCCGTGTTACCCATGATAGACGCGGCAATCAGGCGATGCTGATCGGGATCCAACTCGAAGCGCTCGCAGAGTTCTCGCTTGCGATGCAAGCCACCGCGCTTCAAGCCCCACCAGATACCCCCTACAAGCATTGCCAGTCCCGCTACCATCAAGCCAAGCGTGGCCAGATCGTCCACTCCCAAAACCTGAATGTCGGTAAGCGCGATAAAGTCGTGCAGGGCAATCAGCGCTATCAAGGCGCCGGCAAGTGCCAAGCCGAATAACACCCGTCGCAGGAAATCTGTTTTCACAGTGCGATCATCATCGTTGGCCCCGGCACTGCCGCGACCTTCGACCTGCCCTCGCAAATTACAGTAGCGAACCGGGTTGTCCGCATACATTGCGAGCTGTTTGGCGCCAACATCCCTCGTCGCCACTACTTAAACCCCCCTTGTCACACCCTGAGTCAATGAAAAGTCACTAGATCTCTGGGATTTGACACCCGAAAACAACAACTTATCAGTTCTAGTTAAAGTGGATTTTCTCTACAGAACCACAGCAGGGGGTTCCTGTCAATGCGGAGACGACTCAATGGCGCCCAAGGTATCCAGACAATTGGCGAAAAATCCTCCCAGCTCACCAAAGGTCGCGCCCAATCGATGACCATCCGGGACCAACAGTAGGCGGTGGCCAACCGAGCGATCCAGGCTCTGCTTGGGAGGCACCACATCATCGTCCCAACCGTGAATAATCCAGGTTGGGACGCCATCCGGAATCATGGCCGAGGGGTGCTCAGGCATCTCAAACGCCGGTGCCATCAGGAACAGCCCTACTGGTGGGTGCTGATTCGCCGCTCGACAGGACACCCACCCTCCCATACTTGAGCCAACCAATAATCGGGCACGGGAGTCTTCTTCCAGGAGACGGCAAAGTTGCGCCTCCCGTTCCCGGCCATCCCGGGTGTGAGAGTAGTCAGGACTTTCCACTGTCAAACCACGATTAGTGGCAATATCAGCCAACAGGCGAATTTTGCTGCCCCATGGGCCACTTTCCATCCCATGGGCGAAATAGACGACTTCAATCACTCCACGCTCCCGCTCGCGTCATCGTCCTTTGTGGCTATCACCACCTGGTTCCGGCCACCTCTCTTGGTCTGATAGAGCGCCCGATCCGCCCGGCGAATCATATCCTGCAGACTGTTCTCACCAGACTTGCGTATCGTCATGCCGATACTGACGCTCAAGTCCCCTTCCAGAACATGATCAGAAAAGGCAGTTTGGGTTACCCGCTCCCGGATTCGATTGGCGACTTCCACGGCCTTGTCTCGGGTTGTTTCCGGCAGGA
Organism: Natronospira elongata; assembly: GCF_034931365.1. NCBI lineage: Bacteria > Pseudomonadati > Pseudomonadota > Gammaproteobacteria > Natronospirales > Natronospiraceae > Natronospira > Natronospira elongata. The sequence continues at coordinate 5,339 of NZ_JAYGII010000057.1, read as the reverse complement.
CGGCCATGAATTCCTCACCGCCAAACCGCCCGACCAGATCAGAGCGGCGGGTTTCGTCGGTCAACAGCCGTGCAAAGCGCTTGAGGCAGAGATCTCCCTCGTCATGGCCATAACGGTCGTTGATCGTCTTGAAATGATCAATATCAATCATCAACAAAGCCATTCCATGACTGTATCGCTCGGCTCTTGCCAGCTCTTCCAGGGCAAGTGTCTCGATATGGCGACGATTAAATAACCCCGTCAGGCCATCCGTGGTTGCAAGCTCCTCTACCCTCGCGAATAGATTGGCCTTCTCCAGAGCAACCATGGCCTGGGTCCCCACAACAGACAACAACTCTCGCTCCTGATGATTGAAGGCAGGACCTTGTCTCCCCAGGGCCAGGAATCCATACCGGGCACCACTGACCCGCAAAGGCACGAGAACCGCACTGGAGTCGCCAGGCCGTGGATAGGCGAGCATTATCAACTCACCTTCTTCTAGCAGTTCAACCCGGCCACTCTGCTTTGCACGGTCGACAGCCGCACTCAAGCGGGTTGGAAGTTTGCTGAGCGATTTAATCGCTTGCTCATTGCCACGTTCCCCATTCAGGTCGTAATGCTCACCGTTGTCCGTGAACAGGACCATCGCCTCCACGTCAACCAGGTCCACGAGGTTCTCATGCAAGCGGTCCAGTACCCGTTCGGGGTCGACAGATGCCGCGAGCCGGGCGGTTACCCGTTGAAGACGCTCGGACAATTCCCTTCGCTCCCTTTCACGGTCGATCAACCGCTCCCGAGCCAGGCGGCGGAGATAAAGTCGAAATAGAAAAGCGGTAACAAGAAAAGCCAGGATAAAGTATCCGACTATAGCCAGAGGTTGCCACCACGGGGCTGCTTCTACCCGTAACCGCAAGCTTTCGCCCTCCTCGTTCCAGACACCAAGACTGTTGGCCGCCTTTACCTGCAATGTGTAATGCCCAGGCGGGAGATTCGTATAAATGGCTTGATTGAACCGGGCCGCATCACGCCAGTCTTCATCAAAGCCATCAAGGCGATACTGAAAACGGTTCTTTCGGGGGTTGCGAAAGTCCAGGGCGCTAAAATCAACGGTGATGAAATTATCGTAATGAGGAACGGTAATCTGCGTATCCGAACCCAACAAAAGGTCATCTATCAAACGATCGCCAACCTGAACCGCCGTGATCGAAACTGGAGGGGGTGGCGAGCGCATCTCCATTTTCTCAGGCCGAAATACGTTGATCCCGTTCAAGCCACCAAATGCCAGACGTCCATCTTCCAGCTTCGCGACAACGCCGCCATTGAACTCATTGCTTTGCAAGCCATCACTGACATCGAAGCTGATAAACTCTTCACTCAACGGGTCAAGCCGAGTCAGACCCTGGGCGGTGCTTACCCAGACGTAGCCACTGGAATCCAGGGCAACGGCGTAGACGGAATCGCTTGGCATGCCATCGCCCTGGCTGTAACGTCGCCATTCGCCGGCATCCAGGTTCACCCAATAAAGACCGGTCTGAGAGCCCAGCCAGACGCTTCCGTCTTCAGCTTGATCAAAACCAAACACCCCACCATGTCGCAAGGATATATGTTCAGCCTCTCCACTGCGATCATCACCAGCAATGAGATAACGGGGTCGATCCGCAGCCAGGTCATAGAGCAACAGGCCATGTTCCCCCGATATCCACAAATCGCTGTCATTCCTTAGCCAGATTGCATGGATATAGCCAAGGCGAAGTTCTTCTGCATCTAGCAGGACCTCCCAACGTTCGTTGTCGGCAAAACGGGCGGCAATGGATTCTTCCCAGGCAATCAGCAGATTCCCGTAGCTATCGACAGTGATACCTGGTATCGGCACCGCATAGTCCTGACCCAAGGCCTCAGCCACATTGACTGGAGCCAGCTCCATCCCGTCTTCTGCATTGGGGTCATCCTGTCCGTACCAAAGACCGGATAGTGTGGCCACCCAAAGCCCGCCCTTTGAATCAGTTCGAATGCCGCTGATATGGGAGGCTTGAAGAGAGCGGGTTTCTTCATCACTGCGCCCGTGGAAGCGCCTAACCTGGCTCGCCTCTTCGGTGTCGGGCCAGTTCATTACCGCCAGGCCCTCCTGGGTTCCCACCCAGAGCTTGTCGCCCTTGTTCTCTATCGCCCAAACCACCGGATGAGGCAGGCTGTCTTCCTTGATCGGGTGATGCCCGAACTGGCCAAAACGCAAGGCCTGAGGATTGAGCCGCTGTGCCCCATGTGATTCGGTACCAATCCACAGTAGACCACTATGGTCCACCATGGCTGTCATCAGGTTATCTTCGGCAAGTCCTCGTGGCATGGACGGATCTCCCCGGAATTGCATCAAGCTTTCCTGATCCGGGTCGTAGCGCCACAGGCCACTGGAGAAAGTCGCAAACCAAAGATACCCCTCGGGATCCTGGTCAATCGCCCAGATGGCCGTATCCAGGGCGGCTTGGCCCAGTGGATGATCCTCACCGAACTGCTCTACCCTGCCCCCAGAGGAAACTCGGAACACGCTACCGGCTCCGCCAGCCCAGAGATTGCCCTGCCGATCAACGTTGAGAGCGGAAACAAAAAAGCCGCTGGGCACAGAATCCCCGATGGTAGTCTTTTCCCACGGTACAAACTCCATGTCGTCATTCAGGCGCACCAGGCCATCGGCGGTTCCGAATACGATGTCGCCGTGAACATCCTCAGTAACAGCCACAAAGGGCGCGGCAATGGGTCGACGGCCATCCACGATTTCCGCCATAGGGACTTCGGGCGCCAAAACCCGAAACTCATTTTGATCTGCCGCTCGGTACAGAGCGCCGTCCTGGGTGGCGGCCCAGACATCACCGCGATCATTTACGTGAATCGCCCAGATCAGACCGTGCGTGTCGGGCTCCGCGCCCCGAACCCGGATTCTCTCCATGCGGCCACTGGCTTGATCCAGCCGATGAATACCGCCAGCCATGGTACCCACCCAGATGCTGCCATCCGGCCCTTCGGCCAAAGAAATAACGAAATTGTCCGCCAGAGAATCAGGCTCTGCCGGATCATGACGGAACGTCCGAAACTCTTGACCGTCGTAGCGCTGTAGTCCCGCTTCCGTACCTAGCCAGATAAAACCACGACTGTCCTGCAACAGACTGCCGACGGTGTTTTGGCCGAGGCCATCTTCAATGGTGAGACTCTCGAAACGCACGAAGCCCGTGTTGGCGTGAAGAGCCGAAAACCAGACGCAAAACAAACACCCAAGCACAACAAGGAGCGTGAGTTTCAGAACACGCTCGCCGCCAGCGTCTCCAGCAGCTGCTTGCTGCCCAGGAACCTGGCAATCCATATCAGTCGCTAAATTCATCTTTAACTTTCCAGGAAGCCCCCAAGAAGATCCCATGGGCAGCAATTCAACAGGCGGCCTTAACAGGATTGTTCAGGATAATCCCGACCTGAGACCAGCTACCTCCCCCCGCCTCCAATGATAGGGGGCTTGGCCTGCCAATGACAGCTCTCCAGACCTCCCCGTCGCCGCTTGGGCTATTTTGCCCAAATCCAAGCACGGGGATCATTGCCGATGGCGCGGACGGGCCTGGACCTGGGCAATGGCCTGATCAACTGCCGTGGCAACCTGCTGTTCCATCTGGGCGTATTCCTCGTCACTCAAATGGGAGCCAAGATCCACGGTATGGCGGACATAACGGGGTGGGAGCCGGTTCAGGGCCAGGCAGACCACGTCCTCCAGATAGCCCTGCGCCGGTCGATCGCTTCGTCGCTCCATCTGCTTCCAGAGATAATCCTTGACCAATTGCTCGTAGTAATTGCCGATTTCAAACATGCACACCTCCCAGCAAGACATGCTTCGGGCAGATATAAGCTGACATTAGGCCCATTTATCCCAACAATATGACACACTCGTCCCAACTGCCAGCCATGGTGCTGCATTTTCCATGCCGTCGTCATATACTCGCCTCATGATCTGCCCGTTCTCAGGGATGACTCTACGGCCGGGCATTCAACGGCACGGCTTGCAGGGAGCCATGCATGGAAAACGTGTTTATCGCGAGGCAACCCATATTCCGCAAGAATCTCTCGCTGCATGGGTATGAGTTGCTGTTCCGATCAGGCATCACCGAGACCGCTCAGGTAAACGACGGTGACAGTGCCACTTCGGAAGTCATAATGAGCACCTTTACCGTGTTCGGCCTTCAGGACCTGGTGGGAGACTCAACGGCCTTCATCAATCTGACCCGACGCTTCCTTGTGGAATCCGGCCCGCTGCCCCTTCCCTCTGATCGCACCGTCATAGAAATCCTCGAAGACGTTTCCGTTGATGATGAACTCCTTGCCGCGGTCCAGCGCTTGAAGAAGCAGGGATACACCCTCGCACTAGATGACTATAACTATTCCCGGGAGACTGAACCCCTGCTTGAGCTTGTGGATATAGTCAAGCTGGAAATGCCAGTTCTCCTAGGTGATGGTGCAGAGGATTTAATCAAGAAGTTTCGGAGTTATGACCTCACTGTCCTGGCCGAGAAGATCGAGGACCGCCCTCAACTAGAGCACTGTCGCTCTCTGGGCTGTGACCTGTATCAGGGCTTTTTCCTCAGCCGACCCGACATATCCAGCGATACCACTCTGTCCACAGAGCGGCTCGCCATCATTGAGCTTCTCTCCAAGATCCACGATCCGGACGCAGAAATCCCTGAGCTGGAAGCAGTCATAAGCCGAGACCTCTCCTTAAGTTACAAGCTCTTGCGCTACATCAACTCCGCCTATTACCAGCGCAGCTTTGAAATAAGGTCTGTACGGCAAGCCATTATGATGCTCGGCATGAAGGAGCTAAAGCGCTGGGCCTCGATTGTCTCTCTCTGTAATGCAACGGATAAACCAGAGGAACTCGTCAAATTATTGCTCGTTCGCGCAAAAATGGCCGAACTTCTGGCGAATGATTTATCTCCCGAGTTGGCTGACGCATGCTTCATGGCCGGCCTGTTTTCCGGCCTGGATGCTCTGCTGGATCGTCCCATGGAGGAAATTCTTACCCGACTTCCCCTGGCTGAGGATATAAAAAAAGCATTGATCGAGGGCGTCGGCCCAACCGGCGAGATTCTCAATAATGTATTGGCTTATGAAGTGGCGGACCCGAGTGGCCTGCATTTACCCAAGCTCACGGCGGAAGAAGTCCGCCAGCATTATCTGTCGGCTTTGCAATGGCAGCAAAGCCAGAACCAAATGATCTGATCAGAGGCGCCCTAGGCGGCTGAAACGCCATCTCGACCTGCTTTCTTGACCCGATACATTGCCTGGTCCGCGCGACTCACCATTCGCTCAATGCTGTCCGTCCCGGCCAT
>NZ_JAYGII010000056.1:0-11310 GCF_034931365.1 Natronospira elongata | reverse complement strand
ATGGCCAGCACCTGCTTGCGATCGCCGCATCCATCGAGGAAGTACTCGACCAGGCACCGATCCTGTCAACGACCCTGATCGAGCGGGCCATCGATCTCGGCGCCTGGCGGATGGCCGAAGAACTGCTCCGACGGGCCAGGGCGCGTTCCTTCTATAACCAGCGAATCATCGAGATGGAAGCATTACTCCATAGCCGCCAGGGCAACCCGGAGAAGGCGATCCAGTTGCTGCGCCCCAAAAAGTACTCCGGTAGAAGCCACCAGCACGAAGCCAAGGGCATACTGGCCGGGGCCTACAAGCGGGTCTGGCAGCAATCCGGCGATGCCGGTCAATTGAAAAAGGCGGCGGAACTCTACGCCGAGGCCTGGAAGCGCTCGGAGCAGACCGATACCTATTGCGGCATCAACTCGGCCGCCTGCAGCCTGTGGATGGGGGATGCAGACAATGCCACCAGAATCGCCGCACAGGTGGAAAAAACCCTCGCACGCCAATCAAGTCACTGGCAGAAGTCCAATGGAGACGTCGGCACATGGCATTTTTATGACCTTGCCACCATGGCCGAAGCACTGCTGATTCAGCAGAAACCGGAGCATGCAGACTGGGAGCGCGATACCCTGCTCGCCGCGAAGACCCAGGGCGCGCCGCTGGCCGTCTTCCAGGGCCAGATGCAGCGCCACAGGGAAACCCTGGGCATGGACTGATCATGGCGGGCCCGTCCCTGGGCGCCTTTGGCGGTCACCACCACCGAAAGGGGTCATCCCATGAACCGCCATCCAGAAAGCTCATGAACCCCATGCCAATCAGAAACCACAACATAACCTTCTCCCTTTCATCAGCCTGAAACCTGAGCTCATTGAAGCATCCTTTTCCGATGATTTTTCAGGCTGCAAGCTTGCGAAAAGGCCGGTATCTCCAGGGCTCCACCATACTGCCCCTGTTCGTGATCAAACTGTCTGAATCTGATGAAAAGGGGAATCCCATGTTGAAAGCACGCCATATCGCCGCACTCGCCGCCGCCATCGCCTCCGCAACCGTACTCTCCGGCTGTGAACAGAGCCCCCGGAGCCTGGGCGACTGGGCGGGCGACTATGCACTCGCGCCCTGCGAGATGTCCGACCAGGAACTGGCCGAGCTCGAGATCGGCAGCATATTCGAATTCCGCGGCAGGGAATACGAACATGAACCGGAGTTGCTCGCCTACAGCCGCACCCGGCCCTACCAGCCCGCCCCCCTGTTTCCGCGGGACCCCTGGCCACCGCTGAGTCTGCGCGGGGCCGGTCGCCCGGTCGAGGCCAGTGAGCTGTCGGTGGGTGAGAGCGGTCAGCTGCGGGCCCTGTTCGAGTGGGAGGGCCACCGTCGCTTCATGTCACTGGAGCACGCCTTCGACCTGGAGCTGATCGCCGAACCCGGCCGGAACCGCCACCCCGTACTCAAGTTCTACGCCCAGCGGATGGACCCCGAATCAGGCCGGGTAGAGCGCACCCGGGACATGATCGAGTACTTCCAGGATCTGTTCGAGGCCGAATCGCTCTGCCTGACACCAGCGCCCAATCAGGGTGAGGCATAAACCAGGACGGGGCCCAGGGAGGGGCCCCGCACCAAACCACAACAGACCCCGACACCCCAGTCACTCCTGCCCTGTATCTCCCCCGAAACGCTCGCCCCCACTCCCCTTGCCCGTCTCCACGCAAGTAATCGCTCTCCCTTCTCTCCCAACGATGCCCCGATAGCCGGCCAGCGCCGGCCCCATCCTCCAGTGAACACTGAAAACGATGCCCAGGCATCTACACAAGTCACTGCTGCGCTGCCTCATGTAGGCGCCCCCGGAAAGCGCTGAGTACGCTCAGCGGCCTTGACAGGGGCGAGCCAGGACAAGCAAGGCAGAGACTGCCGCGGTGGCATTTCGGTAGTGCGGGGTGAGCAGTAGGGGCTGTCGTCGAGTAACCGGAGACCGGGATTGCCCGGGACGGTAGATCCTGAACCTGGACTGTGCCCTGCTCACTGAGGGACCGAGACAGGGCCATGCAATCAACAAAAAAACAGGCCGACCCCGAAGGGCCGGCCCGCTCTCCCCCTTTTTGGATTTCGATCTAGATCTCGATCTCTTTGAGCGGATTGTCGAGACGCCCGTCAGCCGGATAGATCGCGGCTTCCTGGATGTCAGTCCGCAGGCGCATGACATTCTGCAGGGTCCGGAATTGATGGCGAATGCCATCGGTCAGATCGGCCTCACGCGCCTCCGCCACCAGGCGCAGCCGCAGGCTTCGATTCACCGTTCCGCGCGAGTTTCGCCGCTCTGCGACAAAGGCCTCGGCCTTTTCCGGCGACATCGGCAGATAAAGATCCTGCATCACTTCGTAGTTTCGAAAGCTCATGATCACCATCGAGGAAAGCTCGTCGAGGCGCTCATGCGCGGCACCGTCCGGCTTTTCGAAAGGCGCGGAAACGCCGCTGCCACTCTGGTAGAAATAGTAGCCTTCCCCAAAGCGGGTCTCGATGGGGAAAGCCTCCCGCTCGAAGTCGTATTCTCCAAAGGAGATGTTCACCATCATGACGTACGGTGAATCATTCACGTCCGACAGCCAGGAAAGCCCCTCGGTCTTTGCCGCCTCAAGCCGCCGACGGAACTCGAACTCGTCATTGCGATAGCGGTTGTAGACCTGGCGCTGATGCTGCCGGATATACCAGCGAGCCAGCTTGTCTTCATCCTGCAGCTCATAATCCGAGAGCGATAGCCAATGCTTCATGGCGGGCTCATACTGGAAGGGCTGCAGGGCAAAAGCCTGGCCGGCAAACAGAACACAAAATGCCACGGTGGCAAGAACAAGACTACGCATATCAAATCCCCTTCATTGATTGGGTGAAACAAAAAATCAAACTTTGCCTAGGGTGAGCAAAACCACCCGGCATACATCAAATCACAGCCGCCCTGCCTGCGGAGCCAATGCAAGCTTGCAGCGCGCCTGACCCACCGGTAGCGGCATCACCGCAGAAACCAGAACATCAGCGCCGCATCTTTCGTGCTGTCGTCTTCACTGAACATGCCAAGCACGGCCAGACCCATCAGAATCCAGAACATGTCATCCTCCTTTTCAGCGGCAGTCGATCCTGCCCGGCAACACTGCCATGCAGTCTGGATGATTCAGCGGGAAATTTTTGGATTCGCAAGCTTGCAGGGCCGGCTGGCACTCAGGGCAACAGCGGATAGATATCTCTGGGCAGGGGCGACTTCACTGCAGCCTCCGACAGGGGCGACAGCCAGCCATCCCGATGCGCCATGAAGGCATGGGGATTTTCTTCTTCTTGACCCCGCAGAATCTGCAAATGAACCGCCTCAATGAGATGGATCACCGGCGCCATGTCCAGACGCGCTCCCTCTTTCACATCCACACCGTCGTAGGGCATTTGCGGCTCGCCGGCGAGCCCCGGCCGTAATGTCAGCGAGACCCGCCCGCGTCTCTCGGGATCGAAGTACAGCAGGAAATACACGGAATTGCTGCCAGAATTCTGATCCAGGGCATCGGCGATAAGGTGTGGAATGCGGCGGTAGGCGATATCCGGATAATGCCGGCCCAGGGGACGACACGGACCGGGGAAGGGAATGATGCGATCATTGCAGCCGGCGTCCGCTGAGGCCTGGCGCCAGTGATTCTGGATGGGTGTAGTCATGTGTGCTCCCGACGTTATTCCTCGCCATTCGAGCACACGATAAATCAGTCCATGATCAGGTTGGCAAAACGCAAGCTTGCAGGAATGTTGCGTAAACCTGGCCGGGGCGACAATTTTCAGTCTGTCTGATCCGTATCAGATACGGGACGCATCTCCCGGAAACGGCGCCTTGATGCAGTTGTCCTGAACAGACATTCTTTCAGTCCACAGGTGACGATTATGGTAATTGATATCCTCTCGACGGTCGCTCTCCTTCTGGTCATATCCCTCGGGCTTGTCTGGCTCGCCCGGCGAGCCGACAGGAAAAATCGAAAAAGGGCAGACCGATCGCCACGCAAAGGCGGGAAGGATCACGATGGAACGGGTTGAATCAGACCATGATCAGGCTAGATAAATGTAAGCCTGCAGAAACATCATGGGGACGCGTGATGAGCCGGGAATCGCTCAGTGGGAGCCATCCAGGCCGGGGAAATTACGCCGAGCCCATGTCTCAAGCTCGACAAAACCCAACTGCCTCGCCCCATCCGACTTGAGCTTGCCTTCAATCAGAAGTTGCCCGGGCGTCTTCACAGGCTCATCCGGCTCGGGCATGACCCAGTCATCAGACAGCGGACGCGGGCCTTTCGTATCACTGGACATGATTATCACCTCATGCAGTCAATCATCAGTTCCACGGAAACAGGGCGTCATCACCAAGTCTGATGAACTGTCTGGCGCGGAATGCGCTACTTGCGGCCCTGCCCCTTTCCACCAGGCTTCACCACCTCGAAGCAGGCAGCCTCGGATGCCACCCGGTCCTCGTAAAGGGCCCTTTCTTTCGGAGTCAGTTCACGCTTCCGCTTCCGGCCTTCGGAGTCAGTCCGGCGTTCTCTTTCCCTTGAATCCATCGTCTCGTCTCCTTCGATGATCTGGACCGCACTCATTGTACACCGACCGGCACGGAGCTGACTGGCACTTCCCCCGTGCAGGGCACGGCTAACAGCCGTGTTGCCCCTATCAAGCGGGCCCTATGGGCGGGCGGCGCTTGCCAGGAAGAGTCCATGGGCCTGTCTGAACCCTTCAGGAATTTTCCGCCAGCAGTTGTCAATTCCTACCGCCGCCGAACCAGTGCCTCCAACGCTTCCCGCTGCTCTGAATGCTTTTCGGAGTTTTCCCTGACGAGCCGCTGTATGTTTTTCAGCTTCCATTGCACTGCAGGCAGGTCCAAAGCCTGCGGCAATCCAATTGCTTCGAAATTCGGTTGTCCATCATGCAATGAGAGTAGAAAATCGGCTGCATTCTCATCAAGTCGTGACTGGATATCCGTGATCAATCGGCTGCGTGTGGCTTGAAGGCCATCTGCCGATACAGCGATTCGGGTCATGCCTGCAAATTCCTGCAGGTAGGCCCGATCCAGATCAGGGAGTCCCGGATCGATCAGTTCATGAGGTGGCCGGTTCGAGCAGGCGAGATAGACCAGGAAGGCACGAAGCAATTGATCGTCCATGCCTTCATTCTCATACAACAGGGCAATGTCAAAAAGGTCCCGGGGATGCTGTCGATCCAGCGCGGCATGCAGCTTTCCACCGTAGAGGTCCTCGAATGACACCACCTGTATCTCGGCATAACCGTATTGTTCCTGAACCGTCTCGCTGGTCTGCATTGCCTTGGGGGCATGCAGTGTGCCGCGTGCCACCGGGGACACTTCGATCTTGACCTGTGCCTGATCAAGCCTGACGAGAAGCCGGGTTTCGTGGCCACCGCCACCGGGCATCCGCCTCGGTACGGCGCCCGGCACAAGTCGCTCGACATTGCTGGCAATGCGATCCATCGCCGCATCAATTGCCGCCAGGCTTGCGGCGCGTTCTCCGATGGGCAGATAGGTCAGGTCGATATCCACGGACAGGCGGGGCAAATCACGATGGAACAGGTTGATTTCCGTTCCGCCTTTCAGGGCGAAATCCGTCTCCTCGGCAACAATCGGGAGCAGGCGGACCAGAAGGGCGACCTGGGCCATATAGACTTCACGCATTCGTACCTCCCTCGCCTCTGGCCCGGGTATAGGGCTCGGGCACGACAATGCGGTAGCGGGGGTGGAGCCTGCCTCCGCGGGTCAGCGCGCGGTCACCACGCCCAAGGTCGAAGTCGTCAGGATTCAGCCGTTTTCGCCAGGCGTGGCCATGGTAATCGGCGAATACGAAGAACAGCCGCTTGACCTTGATCTTGTTGCAATGACTCAGAAGATCCGCCAGCACTTTCGGCCGCAATGTGGTCAGCCCTTGGAAAACCATCTCCAGATTGTGGAAGGACTCGTGCTCGGGCAGCTCGTCGAGTACCTCGAGCACGGCGCGTTCCGGTGACGACAACCGCAGCGCCCAGCCCCAGGGCACCGTTGCCTGGCTGGCCGGGTCCTGCCCGCCTCGCTCCCACGTCAGGCCGATTTCCGGATCAGCGAAAAGGGCGGTTTTCCGGGTGACCACAGAAACATCCAGGGGCAGCCTGGAGAGCCAGTTGGGCAGAACGTCGCCATGGAGCCAGAGTGACTCGTTGCCCAGCGGCAGATAATGGCGATGGCCATGCAGCGCCAAGGCGGACATGGCCCCGACATGTACCGGGTAACCCATGATGTGCTGCATGGAAAGGACGCAGCTTCGCCAGTCGATTCTGTCCGGGCCGCGCCCCCCCGGCAGAGGGCGGCGAAAGACACCACGCGCCAGACGCTCCAGCCAACCACGCCGGACATACTGATAGGCGGACCGACGCCCGATCCGGTTCGCCTCCAGCCAGGCGGAGTCGACCAGAAACCCCGGCGGCACCGCCTCCAGCACTCGCTGTAGATTATCGGTTTTTTGTCTACTCATGATGGACTTCCTCGCTACCTTATAAAGAGAAAGCTAGTCATGACTTTACAGAAAGTCAATAAAGTCCATCTGAGATAGACAATAAAGGCGGAAGACAAAGAGCGGGCGAAGCCCGCCAGGGACAAGCCTCAGCACCCGCGATCGGGCGGGCCGCTCCGGCGGATGCCAACAGAACCTGTTTCGTGCGAACCCTGTTCCGTTGCTTGGGTGGGAGGGCGAGTGGCTGGGTGGCTGTGGCGTTCGCTCGCGCCGACCTGGACTGAGGTGCGTAGCAGCGCTACGCGCCGAGGGAAGGTCAAGCGAGCGGGCGCCACAGACAGCCAGACGCCGCCCAGCGTCCAGCCCGGAATCAGTACGACACGCGGAAGGAATCGAAGAAGAAGAAAAAGCCCCAAGGCTCAATCGAAGGGAGCGGTCCCATCCGACCGTCGGAACCCCCTTAATGCACTATCAAGCGGGCCACAGGGCGGGCGGAGCCCGCCAGCTTCAAGCCACAAGCCTCAAGCTGCAAGCCGTTACTACCAGCTTCCAGTCAATGACTGGCAACGCCCTACTTGCAGCTTGGCGCTTGTCGCTTGCAGCTCCCGGCGACCAGCCGGGCTTGCCCTATCAAGCGGGCCACGGATTCGGACACCCAGGAGACCGTGGCCGAGGCCTTTGGTCGTTGTCTTAATGCCCTATCAAGCGGGCCACGTATTCGGACTGGGTAGCGATGGGGTGGTGCGCGATCTGGCGGTGTCTTAATGCCCTATCAAGCGGGCCACGTATTCGGACCGAAACATGCAGAAAGAACATCGCGGGCTTCTCCCGTCTTAATGCCCTATCAAGCGGGCCACGTATTCGGACACGGCCAAGGTCGAATCGCGCCAAAAGAAGGCAGTCTTAATGCCCTATCAAGCGGGCCACGTATTCGGACCGGGCCAGACTCGTTTCCAGCGCGGCATGTTCGCGTCTTAATGCCCTATCAAGCGGGCCACGTATTCGGACGCCATCATGGCCGCCAACCCCCTCCCCCGGGGGTTCGTCTTAATGCCCTATCAAGCGGGCCACGTATTCGGACGCCGGAGTACTTCCGCTCGGCAGACGAGGTTGTCTTAATGCCCTATCAAGCGGGCCACGTATTCGGACCTGATGATGTGGACGACATCGCAGTAGGCCAGGCGGTCTTAATGCCCTATCAAGCGGGCCACGTATTCGGACCCACTCCGACCTGGACTTGGAACTGATGGCTGAGTCTTAATGCCCTATCAAGCGGGCCACGTATTCGGACTTGCACGAACGAAAAAAGCGACCTTCCGGTCGCTGTCTTAATGCCCTATCAAGCGGGCCACGTATTCGGACAGGCAGTGCAGCTTCTTCGAGCTGGGCTGCTGGTCTTAATGCCCTATCAAGCGGGCCACGTATTCGGACGTGTTGGCGGCCATTTTTGAGAAGGGCCTCGATGGCGTCTTAATGCCCTATCAAGCGGGCCACGTATTCGGACTGATGCGCCACCGAACCCTCACTCCCCATCGGCGTCTTAATGCCCTATCAAGCGGGCCACGTATTCGGACAGGCGCGTTCAGTGGACCCCTCTCGGTTGATCAGGTCTTAATGCCCTATCAAGCGGGCCACGTATTCGGACAGCTCGTAGGCCCTTATGGCTGCGGCAAGACCGCGTCTTAATGCCCTATCAAGCGGGCCACGTATTCGGACTGAGTTTGACTGGGAAACTGGTCAGTGGCTTTGGCGTCTTAATGCCCTATCAAGCGGGCCACGTATTCGGACGCGAGGGGAAAAAGGCTAAGGAGAAGGTGGATGTGTCTTAATGCCCTATCAAGCGGGCCACGTATTCGGACCAGATGATCAATTAAAAGGGAAGTATGGCCATCTGTCTTAATGCCCTATCAAGCGGGCCACGTATTCGGACCGAGAGTGAAGATCCCAAGGAGGCTCGCGCCATGATGTCTTAATGCCCTATCAAGCGGGCCACGTATTCGGACTGGCCGAGGATATCGGTCTGACAGAGTCAGGAGTCTTAATGCCCTATCAAGCGGGCCACGTATTCGGACGGCCAGATTGGTAGCCTCGGCTTTTAATCCAGGTCTTAATGCCCTATCAAGCGGGCCACGTATTCGGACTCTACGGCTCCAGAATAGCCCTGGATTCAGGGGCTTGCAAGGGGGTTTCCCGAAAATCCAAAACTGCCGCCAGGAAAAGTACATGAGCCTGCAATCTTGAGCCCTCCCTTGGGCCAATCAACCCACAAAAAGTCACATCATACCGCCCTCCAATATGACGTCTCCGAATATTCTTCTGCAACCGTATCCGGGGCCTGCTGGAAGCGTTCGGCCAGTCTGCCGCTGACGCCATCCAGTGAAAGCGGGTTGCGGACCAATGCCGGTTCCTCGCCAGCCGGCAGCTCGAGGATCTGGATGTCATCACCATCCGCCGGGTCGCAGTGGGTTTCGAGTTCGCGGGCCAGGGCGGCCATGCCGGCCTGGCTCAGGCGGGTTGCGAAAACCGAGTACTGCACCCGGAATGCATGGTCTTCAAGGCACCCGGCTATCCGCCTGCGACGGCGGGCACAAGTGATGTCATAGGCGATCAGCCAGTCACGCTTTCTGTTGCTCATGATCAAAGCTCCCGGATCAGATGGTAGATCGATTGAAGAAGCTGTCGGCGAATGCCATGCCGGAGCCCCGCCCAGTGATTGGCCACCGCCCTGCGGGCGGCAGGATTCATGCGACAGCCATGTTGCGTGGCTTTGCTGAACTGATCAGAGCGAAGAATGCCCTGGGAGAAGAGCTCCTGGGTCATCAGCTCCACCCGATGCCGCACCACTTCCATCAAATCACAGGCCAGGGCCGGGCGATTCCAGTCGGCTTCGTGGAGATAGCCCTGCATGGGGTCCAGGCCCACCTGATGGCAGACGGTTTCGGCTTCCCGCACGAGAATGGTGGAGAGGTAGGACAGCACGGCGTTGGCCGGGTCCCTGGGCGGGCGGCGGTTGCGGCCGGCAAAGCCCGCCGAGGCGGGCAGGCAGCGGCCCCAGGCCTGGAAGTAGGCGCGGGTGGCACGGCCTTCCAGGCCCCGCAGGCGGGCGAGGCTGCCGGCGGCGCCGAGCTTTCTGCGGCTGGACCGGGCAATGGCGGCCGCGCGAATCAGCTCGCGGCGGTGTTCGGGCCGGCGGCGGGCGAGCAGACGCAGGACGGCCTGCTGGCCCCTGAGACGAGCAGCCACAAAGGGCCGGGCCAGGGCAAGGCTGCGGGCCGGGTCGATGGCAGCCAGATACTGGTCGCGCCGGCGCCGGGCGGTGGCCCCGGGCGGGGCGGCCATGACACAGGCCCTGCCCTTTCTGGCCGGCAGGGCGGTGACCGGGATGCCGGCCTCGCTGAGGTGACAGAGCAGGCTGGAATCCAGTTGCACCTTGCTGGACAGCAGCAGGCCATCCATCTGGCTGAAGGGGATGCGGTGGCGCAGGCCCTGCTCATCGTGGACCAGCAGGCTCTGGCGTTCCCGGCTCAGGCGAAGGCGGGGCTTGTCAATGACAACGGTATGCATGGGCGGATCCTCTATTGTTGCTAGGGGCCACCGGCGTGGCCGGCTTTCAGATGAGAATGGCCTGATGAGGCTGGGGCGGGCCGGCCAGGCCCTGTATGGCGGCCTCTTCCGGGGCCTTTCTGACCACCGTGATGATGAGGCGGTCTTCGCGGGTGGCAATCCGGCTCAGGGCTAGGGTCAGCAGGCGGCGATCTTCCGCGCTCAGATGACAGAGGCGGACCGAGCCCTGGTAGTGGATGCAGAAGGGCTCGACCAGGCGGTCGAAGGCGATGCGGCGTTCATTGTCGCTGGTATCCCAGCTGATGAAGGTCAGTTGCGTGGCGCGGGACATGGGCCTCTCCGGTCTGGGTGAATTCACTGGTATAACGGCAAATTCATGCACCACAAGCCCCCGGCAGCGGCAACGCGACATTGCCTGTCGCATCGCCACGCCGGGCTGGTGCCCGGGCTCAATGGATCGGGATGGCGTCGGCTGACTGGCCTGGCGTTGATGCTTTCGCCGGGGTGGACGGATCGATGGATTCGATCAGCCGGGCTTCCAGGTCCGGAGACAGGCGGACACAATCACCCGCCTCGTAGACCGAGATCCAGTCACTGACCAAATACACGCCACCAGGCTCGAACCGGGCGGCAAAGCGAAAACGCAGGGGCTGAATCTCCAGCACCCCGTAACTGGGAACACCCCAGCGGCGGAAGGCGGCCTGATGCCAGTTGATACCGTTCCAGCGGCAGTGATGACGCAGGCTGCTCAGGCGGTACTGGCAGTGGCTGCGCTGCTCCCGGAGCAGACGGTAGCGACCCCGCCGGATTCGGTCGGCCCAGCCGACATGACAACACAAGGCATCGCGGTAGACCGGCCCGCCCGGCAGGTCACCGAGAAAGACATCCACGGTCACCGCCCCCTGCACACCGGGCATGAAGAATTGTTTCATGGCTACCCCCTTTTCTCTGGCTGTGGTCCCGTTGGCGAGCGGCCCATTGGACCTGCGGCCTGTTCCTGACCCCCCGTACAGGCGCGGGTTCCCCAGAAACACGCCGCTGCAAACTTGCAGTATCCGGAAGGAAGAAAAAGGGCCGTCTCGTGGCCCCGACGGTCGGTCCCCGATTCTGGAGGTGCTTTGCGGAGCAGACGAACCGTGACCGACTGCGGGCGTTACCAAGCCACTGGGCCCGCGCTGGCTGCTCCGTATTGGCCCCCGGAGCCGGGTGATTCGGTGCCGGCCTGTCCGGCCAGGCGACAGGAATCAGTGTAGTGGCC
>NZ_JAYGII010000055.1:0-11392 GCF_034931365.1 Natronospira elongata | reverse complement strand
CTGAGCAAGGCCACCGGGAAAGGAACCTACCTTGGGTGGCGGTCACCTGGGCCGTGCTAGTGGAGGGGTTGGTTCAGTCTTATGCCTTGGTGCTAGCCGGAGGCTTTTGATCGCGAGTAAATTCGCTCCTACGGTGCCATTAGCGTATGCCGAAGCCGCCGTAGGAGCGGATTTATCCGCGATTTCCCCGGCCAAACCGAAGGCAATCGGCCCATCAAATTGAATACGCCATCAGCAAGCACGGCCCAGGTGACCCCCACCCAAGGTAGGCCTGTCGCCACCTAGGCCTGAACGCCCCTCGTCACCGTCATCGAAGGGACCTAAACAGCCCGAAGCCAACTTGCGTCCGGATAAACGCTGTGTTTTTATGCAGTACTCATAAGCCGGGTACTGTCCCATGCCCTACGCCGAACTCCATTGCCTGAGCAATTTCAGCTTCCTGCGCGGGGCCTCCCATCCCGATGAGCTGGTGGCCCGGGCCGCCGGGCTGGGCTATCGCGCCCTGGCCATCACCGACGAGTGCTCGGTGGCCGGCGTCGTCCAGGCGCACCTGGCCGCCATCCGCCATGGCCTGCCCCTGGTGCATGGCAGCGAATTCAAGCTCGAGGACGGCCTGCGCTTCGTCGCCCTGGTCAGCGATCGGGCCGCCTGGGCCCGGCTTTGTGCCCTGATTACCACCGGTCGTCGGGCGGCGGAAAAGGGCGGCTACAAGCTGAGTCGGGCCGATGTGGCCGACAATGGCCTAGCCGGTTGTCTCATCCTCTGGCTGCCGGGGAAGACAGCCGACGAGCAGGCGCTGCAGTGGCTACAGGGGCACTTTGCCGGCCGGCTCTGGATCGCTGTGGAACTGCTGGCCGAGGGCGATGACGACCGGCGGCGGGAAGCCCTCATGGCCCTGGGAGAACGCCAGGGTATTCCCTGTGTGGCCACCGGTGACGTGCACATGCATGCGCGGGGTCGTCGGGCCCTGCAGGATACCCTGACCGCCCTGCGCCATCGTGTGCCCCTGAGCGAGGCCGGCCTGCGCCTGTTTCCCAATGGCGAGCGTCATCTGCGGCCACTTGCCGCCCTCGAAAGCCTTTACCCCCGGCAGTTGCGGGAAGAAAGCCTGCGCATCGCCCGGCGCTGTACTTTCAGTCTCGCCGAGCTGCGCTACGAGTATCCGGCTGAGCTGGTCCCGCCCGGCGAGACCCCGATCAGCCACCTGCGCCGCCTGACTCTGGAGGGCATGCGCCGGCGCTGGCCGGACGGGGTGGCTTTTCGCATTCGGCGCCAGATTGTCCGCGAACTGGCCCTGATCCGGGAAATGGCCTACGAACCCTTTTTCCTCACCGTGCACGATGTGGTCGCCTTCGCCCGCGGTCGCGGCATTCTTTGCCAGGGGCGGGGCTCGGCGGCCAATTCCGTGGTCTGCTTCTGTCTTGGCATCACCGAGGTCGATCCCGCCCGCATGAATGTGTTGTTCGAGCGTTTCATCTCCAAAGAGCGGGGCGAGCCGCCGGATATCGATGTGGATTTCGAGCACGAGCGGCGGGAGGAGGTGATCCAGTATATCTACCAGAAATACGGCCGGGCCCGGGCCGCGCTGGCCGCCACCGTGATCCGCTATCGGCCCCGCTCGGCCGTTCGCGATGCGGGCCGCGCCCTGGGGCTGGACTCGGCGCGCCTGGACCGACTTGCCGGTGCCTTCCAGTGGTGGGACGGCCAGCGGGATCAGCGGGCACGGCTGCTGGAAGCCGGTGAGGATCCGGACAACCCCGTCATTCATCGCCTGATGGTGTTGGCCAACAGCCTGCTGGGTTTTCCCCGCCACCTGTCCCAGCATGTGGGCGGCTTTGTCATCTCCGAGGGCCCGCTGCATGAACTGGTGCCGGTGGAGAATGCCACCATGGCTGACCGCACCGTGATCCAGTGGGACAAGGACGACCTGGAGGCCCTCGGCCTGCTCAAGGTGGATGTCCTCGCCCTGGGCATGCTCACCGCCATTCGCCGCTGCTTTGATCTGGTGGCGGACTGGCGGGGCAAGCGCTGGAGCCTGGCCGGCATCCCCGCCGAGGATCCGGCCGTCTACGAT
The DNA here is from genome assembly GCF_034931365.1 of Natronospira elongata. Lineage (NCBI taxonomy): Bacteria > Pseudomonadati > Pseudomonadota > Gammaproteobacteria > Natronospirales > Natronospiraceae > Natronospira > Natronospira elongata. The sequence goes on along the minus strand of NZ_JAYGII010000055.1, from coordinate 9,318 downwards.
ATGCTCTGCCGGGCCGATACCGTGGGCGTGTTCCAGATCGAGTCCCGCGCCCAGATGGCCATGCTCCCCCGGCTCAGACCCCGGACCTTCTATGATCTGGTGATCGAGGTGGCCATTGTCCGCCCCGGTCCCATCCAGGGCGATATGGTCCATCCCTACCTGGCCCGTCGGGCCGGGCGGGAGGTGGTGGACTATCCCAGCGAGGAAGTGCGTGGGGTACTCGAGCGTACCCTGGGGGTGCCCATCTTCCAGGAGCAGGTCATGCAGCTGGCCATTGTCGCCGCCGGCTTCACTCCCGGCGAGGCCGATCAGCTGCGCCGCGCCATGGCCGCCTGGAAGAAGCGCGGCGGGCTGGGCCATTTCGAGGACCGTCTGATCGCCGGCATGCGCGAGCGGGGTTACAGCGAAGACTATGCCCACCGGGTCTTTCGCCAGATTCAGGGCTTCGGTGAGTACGGTTTCCCCGAGTCCCACTCCGCCAGTTTTGCCTTGCTGGTCTATGTCTCGGCCTGGCTCAAATGCCATGAGCCGGCCGCCTTCACCGCCGCACTGCTCAACAGCCAGCCCATGGGTTTCTATGCCCCCGCCCAGTTGGTCCGGGACGCCCGTGAGCACGGGGTGGAGGTGCGCGCGGTGGATATTCTGCATAGCCAGTGGGAATGCACCCTGGAAGTCGGCCACCAAGGCGAGCCAGCCATCCGCCTGGGCTTCAACCAGGTCAAGGGCCTGGCCCGGGAGGCGGCCGAGCGGGTGGTGGCCGTGGTACAGCAGGGCGGGTGCGGTCTCTCGCGCCTGGACCAGTTCCTGCAGCGGGCCGGCCTGGACCGGCGCGCGGTGGATGCCCTGGCCGATGCCGGGGCCCTGGCAAGCCTTGCCGGGCATCGTCACCGCGCCCGCTGGCAGGCGGCGGGGGTGGAGGCGCCCACGCCCCTGTTCGGCGAGGCCGCCATGGCCGAGGCCGAGCCCATGCTGCGTCCGCCCCGGGAGGGGGAGGACATCGCCGCCGATTACGGCCGCCTGGGCCTGAGCCTGGGCCGCCATCCCCTGGCCCTGTTGCGGGAGCGACTCGCCAAAGCCGATATCCTGCCTGCCGAGGCCCTGTGGCGGCAGGCCCCGGAGAGTCCGGTGGTCACCGCCGGCCTGGTCATCAACCGCCAGCGTCCCGGCAGTGCGGCGGGCGTGACCTTCATGACCCTGGAAGACGAAACCGGGGTGATCAATTTGATCTGCTGGCGCAAGCTGGCCGAGCGTTATCGCCAGGTCGTGCTCCAGTCCCGCCTGCTGGTGGTGGTGGGCACGGTACAGCGGGAAGAGGGCGTTCAGCATGTGATTGCCCATCACCTGGAAGACTGGAGCCATTTGCTCGGCCGGCTCGTGACCCGTTCCCGGGATTTTCGCTGACCCCCCAAATGAGGGATTGATAGCCGACTTGCCAGGCCTGAAGCTCAATCCCTCCCCTAAGCAAGATATATTTCGCCAGAAGCTGGAGAGCCACATGATTGAGAAGCTTGCGAAAGTAATGCTGGTGCTGGCGGGCATCAGCCTGATGTCGGCCTGCGGGCACCTTGAGGACCGTCTTGACGAAGCCCGCGATGATGCCGTGGACCGGGCCGGGCAGGAGAGCCGCCAAGCGGCGGCGGAGCGGGCCGAGCGAGAGGTTCGCGACACGATGGAGCGTCCGGAACGCGAGGCAGAGCGGGCCCGATCGGAAGCCGAACACGAGGCGGGTGCGCCGCAGCGGGAGCTGGATGCCCGTGAGCGTGCCGCGCGGCAGGAGCTGGATGACGCCGAATACCAGGCCCGTGCCCCTGAACGGGAGCTGGCCGCCATTGAGCGGGATGCCCGCCATGCCGTCGGCACCCCGGAACGGGAAATGGCTGCTGCCGAGCGCAAGGCCGAGCGGGCCCTGATGCACCCCCAGGACCGCATCGATGCCGTGGAATCCGAGCTCGAAGTGCGTCAGCGGGAGCTGGAGCGGGCAGCCAATGCCCCCGAAGACGAGCGTCGCCAGATTGAGGCCGAGATTGATGCCCTGGAACGGGAGCGCCAGGAAGCGGAAACGGAACTGGAGCGCCAGACCGGGCAGGACAGCTAAGGTGGCGTTTGGTGGCGTAGCAGAGAGAGCTGCTGCGCCACCACCATCCAGCCCCAAAGAAGCCGCCGGCTCATGCTAGAATCCCCACGATCCAAAGGGGAGTCCTGACGTGGGTATCGATCCCGTTATCCTGTTCTTTATCCTGGGTGTCGTGGCCGGCGCGGTGAAAGCCGACCTGCATCTTCCCAAAGCCGTCTATGAGCTGCTCACTGTTCTGCTCTTGCTGTCCATTGGCCTCAAGGGTGGCGTGGAGCTGGCGGACAGTGATCTGCTCCGCATCCTGCCCAGCCTGGGCGTGATCGCCCTCAAGGGTGTCGTTCTCGGCCTGATTGCCTTCGGCCTGTTACGCCTTTCCCGCAAGCTCCCTCGTGCCGATGCGGCCTCCATCGCCGCGCATTACGGTTCGGTCAGTGTGGGTACCTTCGCCGTGGCCATGGCCTATCTGGAGCACCAGGGCATTCCCTTTGAGGGCCATGCCGCCGCCTGGGTGGTGGTATTGGAAATTCCGGCCATTCTTCTGGGTGTGCTTCTGGTCCGGGGCCTGCGTCCCAGTATAGGCTGGGCCGGTCTGAGCCGGGAGGTCTTTCTCGGCAAGGGGGTGGTCCTGCTGCTGGGTGGCTTGCTGATCGGCCTGCTCGCCGGGCCGGTCGCCGTGGAGCCACTTGAGCCCCTATTCTTCGACGCCTTCCGGGGTGTGCTGGCGCTCTTCCTGCTGGAGATGGGCCTGGTGGCCGCCAGCCGGGCCGGGGGCCTGCGTGAACACGGCCTCTTCATTGCCTTTTTCGGTATTGCCTTTCCCTTGATCGGGGCGGTGGTGGGGGGTCTTGTGGCCTGGATGCTGGGTCTGAGTCTGGGCGGGGCGGTCCTGCTGGTTTCTCTCAGTGCCAGTGCCTCCTATATCGCGGCCCCGGCGGCCATGCGCCTGTCGGTCCCGGAGGCCAACCCCAGCCTCTCGCTGACCGCATCTCTGGCGCTGACTTTCCCTTTCAATGTGGTGATTGGCGTTCCTCTCTATCACCATACACTCGCTGCCATTTACCCCGTGACAGGAGGTTGATATGCACCGCAAGCTTTTGACGGTCATTACCGAGGAGGCATTGGAGCGCCCCCTGATCAAGATCATCAATGAAGCCGGTGCTCGGGGTTACACCGTTACCGAGGCCTGGGGTTCAGGGCGACGGGGTGCCAGGGCCGCAGGCATTGAGCAGGGCGCCAATATCCGCGTGGAAGTAATCTGCGAGGAAGACATGGCCTGGCAAATCGCCGAGATTCTGCACCAGCGTTATTTCAAGGATTTTGCCATGGTGCTTTATCTCTCGGATGTGCAGGTCATTCGCGGCGAGAAGTTCTAGCGTCTCTCTTCTTCGATTGGCGTGTTCCTTTTCGACATCGAATTGTTGTTGGCTTCTCTAGAGGTAGGTCCTTTCGATGTCGGTGACGGGGAGCGTTTCGGTCCAGGTCCTGGTGGCCTTGCTCAAGGACGTCGTGGACCCATCCCTGGGGACTCTGCACGCGACATCCTGTCGCTCACAGCCTTGAGCAAGGCCACCAGGACCTGGACCTACTCTAGGGGGTGGTCACCTTGGCTGTGCTTGGTGAAAGTGTATTTTGATATTCGAGCAGATTGTCTTCGATTCGACCCGGAGAACCGCGGATAAATCCGCTCCTACGGCGACTTCGGCGTAAGCTATTGGCACCGTAGGAGCGAATTTATTCGCGATCAAAAGCCTCCGGATGGCACCAAAACATAAGACCGAACTTCAGTACTCGAAGCCCAGGTCCATATTGCGCTGACGATAGAGCCGCTGCATTCTATATTCTTCGCTTGAGTGAAATCGAATTCCAAAAAAGGGGTGGGAGTCATGGAATCTAGATCTGGAAGTCGCTTGGGTATAGGGATTTGGGGTGCGCTTTTTCTGCTGGTGGTGACCCCGCCATTGAGCGCCGCGGATATCGAGGGGGATTATCTCTGTCTTTCCTGTCTGGATGAGGCGTCGGCCAAGTTATTGGCCATTGCCAATATGGAGCCCGACCTCACTGCGCATCGAGAAGAATATTGTGAACCAGCCGGGGATGAGGGCGAAGTCGAGCTAAAGCCCGAGTCGCTGCCATCCGAATGCCGCGGCCTTGTTAAACATGCTACGTATGTAAATCCCGAAACCAGGGAGGTTTATGCCTTTGAGGTGGAATGGGGCGGGGTTTCCATGGATTCGATTACGGCAATTCCGCGTAGCCTGCCTGAGAGTGAATATTCCAGACATCAGAACAATATGGAGGCCCTTGAGCAGCATCGGAATATGTTAGTGGAGGTAGGTGAGTCCGTCTCTGAGTCCATTGCTACGGGGCAATTGGGTACCTCCCGCACGGCTGCTAGATCGGATGCTTGGTCAAGCGATGAGACGCCGAGTTCCTGTGACTCAAACAGTGATACGATCCTTGCCTTTCTGGCTGACCCGGAGCGACTGCAACAATTTCGGGAGGAGTTGGGCCGTCAGTTTCTGGACGCCTATCAATCAGCCGAACAGGGGGAAAGGGGGCGTGTCAGTTTTCAGGGCCATGGCTGGCGTTCTGGTGTGATTCTGGACAGGCTGGCTGGCGAATATAAGATGGAATTGACGGGCGTTCGGAATGCGCCACATCTCAGCGTAGAGTTCGATTTGGTCGAGGGTCATGAGGGTGTGGAGTTGCCTGCTCGGCCTGATCGGTTGGTCGTGGAGTATGCTCTCAGTACCGATGAGGATGGCAAGAGAATGGTAGAGTTCTCAATTCTGCCTCGATTCAGTCGAGTTCAGGGCTATGACTCTTACCTGAATGATGATGGTATCGGCTTTGATCGCATGAGTAGCTGTGAACGCTACCAAGTGGCGAGGATGTTGCTGAATCACGAGGTGTTCGTCGGTGATGACAAGATTGACGCTGCCGATCTGTATTTGGGTAGCGAGGAGAAGGGAAGCGGTGAAGGCTGTTATACCAGGCGGTCCGCAATCGTTAAAGCGGGTGGTGAAATGATTGCACGTCAGCGTATTCGATTGGTTACCGAGTGCCGGGATTGATCAGAGCTTCCTTGGGGTTTGGCGCCGATTGGTTTTGAGCGCGCTGGCGAAATCGCGAATGAATTCGCTCCTACGGAGCTTATAGCTTATGCCGGAGCCGCCGTAGGCGCGGATTCATCCGCGATTCCTCCGGAAGACGGCGTCACGGCTTGAAGATATACGCCTTAAGACGCGCCAATGTCCTTGTGGAATTTTTCGATCAGCGGCAGGACCTTGTCCGGGGCCTCGAAGTGGGGGGCGTGGCCCAGACGGCCGATGCGGATGCGTTCGTGTTCCGGCAGGGCCCTTTTGAAGGCCGGGTCGAGCTGGTGGCCGGCGATGGGGTCATCCGGGCCGGCGGCCAGTTGCAGGGGGCGCTCGGTGGCGCGGATGGCCTTGGTCCAGCGCTTGCCGTAGCGCATCAGCTCCTTGAGATAGCGGGCATGGGAGGCCCAGGTCCAGCGGCCCCCGTCGCGGCTGTAGAGGCGCCAGAGCTGGGAGACCTCCTTCGGCGTGGGCCTGCTATAGGGTCCGGACAGCTGATTGAGATATTCCCAGAACAGCTTGCGGTTGCCGGCCAGCGCCACGAGATAGCCAAACTGCGTCGCCAGCCAGCGTTCCGGCCGGGGCTGGCGGGCGAGTTCAGGGAAGAGTGGCGGGTTGAGCAGAAACAGGCTGGCGGGATCAATGCGCGGATCCCGGCCCTCGCTCAGGCGGCCATCCGCCCGGGCCATCAACTCCAGGGCGATGCTCGCGCCCATGCCCTGTCCGAGCAGGTGGAAGCGGGGGGCGTCCATCGCCGCCATGAGGGATTCGATGCGGTCGGTATGGGCCACCACCGAGTAGCGTTCGTCGCTCGGCTTGTCCGAATAACCGTGGCCCAGCAGGTCCGGGATGACCACGCGAAAGCCTCGCGCCAGGTCCGGCGCCAGTTTGTGCCAGCTCCAGGAAGCGCCGGCGACACCATGCAGGCAGAGCAGCACGGGGCCCTGACCCGATTCATGAACATGAATCCGGTGGCCGTTGATCTCGTAGACGGTGCTTTCCTCGTACCAACGTGCGGGTTTGACCATGGCGACAGGGCCCCGGGTTGCCGGAAAATCTCAGGGATAGAGGCGTTCCGTGCGCCATTGTTCCCCGTCCCGGAAGTAGCAGATACGGTCATGGAGGCGAAACTCGCCGTCATCCCAGAACTCGATCTCCTCCGGAACCACCCGGTAGCCGCCCCAGTGGGGCGGGCGCGGGATGGGATCGGAACCGAATTCCCGGTCCAGCTCTTCCACCCGCTTTTGCAGGGTTTCCCGGCTGTCCAGGGGGCGGCTCTGCTGGGAGGCCCAGGCGCCCAGCTGGCTGCCCCGCGGGCGGTTGGCGAAATAGGCGTCCGACTCCCGCTCGGGAAGTTTCTGCGCCTTGCCACCGACCCGTACCTGGCGCCGCAGCTTGTCCCACCAGAAGAGCAGGGCCACATGCGGATTGTCGTGGATATCACGGCCCTTGCGCGAGGTGTAGTTGCTGAAAAACACGAATCCGCGGGAATCCCAGTGCTTGAGCAGCACGATGCGACTGGAGGGGCGGCCCTGTGCATCGGCCGTGGCCAGGCTCATGCCCGTGGGCTCCAGCATGCCGGACTTGTCCTGGGCGTCGGCCCACCAGTGGCGAAAGAGTTCGAGGGGATCGCCGGGAAGCTTGGATTCAATGATTCCGGTCTGGCTCATCAACGGCTCCTGGTTTCTTGATTGTGGCCGGGCATCATGGATTCAAACCCAAAATTCTACCTTGATTGGCGTCAGGTTTGGGTGGCATTGCCGGATTGAAGCCGCTGCTTGCGGCTGCCGTTCCCGCCGGGCAGGGCCATGGCAAGCAGGGCGGAGAGGAGGATGAAGGCGGTGGCGGCTACCAGGCAGGCGATCAGACCCTGCTGCTGATAGACCAGCCCCGAGAGGACGGTGCCCACCAGGCGGCCGGCGGCGTTGGCCATGTAATAGAAGCCCACGTCCAGGGACACCCCGTCGGCACGGGCATGTTCCAGGATCAGCCAGGAGTGAAGCGAGGAGTTAAGGGCGAAGAGAAAGCCGAAGATCCCCAGGCCGATGATCAGGGTCTCGGCGGGGGACAGCCCCTGGGCGAGGCCCAAGGCGATCAGGGCCGGGGAGGCCGCGAGCAGAATGGCCCAAAGCACCGCCGCCCGCTTGCCCCGCCTGGCACTGTCGTCGCCGGCAAGGCGCAGGAACCGGGGGGCCAGGGATTGGACGATGCCGTAGCCGATGACCCACAGGGCCATGAAACTGCCGATCTGGACATGGCTCCAGCCCAGCACGCCGTGGAGAAAAACCGGCAGGGCCACCACGAACCAGATGTCACGGGCGCCGAAGAGGAAAAAGCGTGCGGCGGAGAGGAAATTCACCGCCGGGCTCTTGGACAGCAGGCGGCTGAATGGCGTGGCCATTTTCGCCTGGCCCAGGCCGCGGCGCAGGAGCAACAGGCTGAGCAGCAGGAAGATCCCGATCCAGGCCGCCATGGCCAGCATCCCGGCGCGGAAGCCGATCCAGGCCAGCAGGGCGCTGCCGATGAAAAAGCCCACACCCTTCAAGGCATTCTTGGAGCCTGTCAGGGCCGCCACCCACTTGAACAGCCGCCCGCTCTGGCCTTCCGGGACCAGCAGCTTGACACTGCTCTTGGCGCTCATCTTGTTGAGGTCCTTGGCAATGCCCGACAGGGCCTGGGCCAGCATCACGTAAACCACACCCAGCCAGGCCTCGGGCACGGTGAGCATCAGCAGGGCGACGATCTGCAGGAGCATGCCGGCGAACAGGGTGCGATGCAGACCGAAGCGGGCACCGATCCAGCCCCCCAGCAGGTTGGTGATGACCCCGAACAGTTCGTATAGCACGAACAGCATGGCCACTTCGAAGGCGGAGAAGCCAAGCTGATAAAAGTACAGCAGCACCATCATGCGCAGGGCGCCGTCGGTAAGGGTGAATGACCAATAGGCCATGGTCACCACCATGTACTGGCGAACGCCTTCCGGGAGCTGTTTGAGTTGATCCATCATCGGGCGTGGGCGATTCGCCGGGCCAGATCGAGCATGCGGCAGACATAGCCGGTTTCATTGTCGTACCAGGCCACCACCTTCAATTGGGTGTCATCCACCACCATGGTGGAAGCCGCGTCGACAATGGTCGACCGGCGGTCGCCGCGGTAATCACTGGAGACCAGCGGGCGTTCCTCGTAGCCGAGAATCCCGTTCAGGGGCCCTTGGGCGGCGGCCCGAAAGGCCTCATTGACCCGGTTTTCATCCACCGGGCTTTCCAGTTCGAAGACCGCATCGGTCAGAGAACTGTTGAGAATCGGTACCCGTACAGCCATGCCGTTGAGTCGGCCTTCCAATGCCGGGAAGATAGTGGTGATGGCCTTGGCCGAACCGGTGGTGGTAGGGATCAGGTTCTCCCCGGTGGCGCGGGCCCGGCGAAAATCCTTGTGGGCCGAGTCGATCACCTGCTGGGTATTGGTGGCATCGTGGATGGTGGTAATCACACCGTGGCGGATGCCGAACTGTTCCTGGACCACCTTGACCACCGGGGCGAGGCAGTTGGTGGTACAGGAGGCGGCCGAGACCACCGGGTCTCGCGCCGGGTCGAAGTCTCCATCATTGACGCCCACCACGATATTGGGTGGGCCGCCCTTGACCGGCGCGGAGACCACCACATGGCCCACCGCTTGCGACCAGGGGGCGAGGCTATCGTGTTCCCGGTACTGGCCGGAGCATTCCAGGGCAATGTCTGCCTGCGCACCGGCGGTGAGTTTGTTCAGGTCGGTCTCGGCGGTGAAGCGGATTCGATGCCGGTCAATGATCAGTTCGTCTCCATCGACTTCGACATCCCGGTCCCAGCGGCCGTGGATGGAGTCGAAGGCCAGCAGATGGGCGGCCATGGGGGCATCCATCGCCGGGTCATTGATGGCGGCAAAGTCCAGGTCCGGGTCGTCGAATCCGTGCCGCAGGCACAGGCGACCCATGCGGCCGAAGCCGTTGATGATGACTGAGCTCATTCTGCCTTCTCTTTTTCGTGATTTCCCGGTCCGCACTCACCCCGCAAGCCCCCCAGCAGGCTATCCGGGCAGGCGGCCGGATTGCCATTGCAGCAGTCTTCGAAGAGATAGGCCATGAGGGCGTTCATGGTCTCCAGCCGGGCC
>NZ_JAYGII010000054.1:0-11527 GCF_034931365.1 Natronospira elongata | reverse complement strand
CACCGTCCGTCTCTGCAATCACCCGGTTGAGATGATCACGCAGCAGCGGCATTGTCGCGGAAACGCTATCTGTCGCATCACTGAGCGCTACACGATTCTCCTTGCCAACTATCTGGCTGCTTCTAGTAGCAAGCCACATACCCAGGCCTAGACCCAGGAACATAACTACAGGGGCTGCGATCAAGGCCACCAGCCAGGTCGACTGAAGGCTTGCACCCAATATCCACAGGACTGCGACCGATAAAGCCAGACTGGACAGCACCAGCAGCGATGGCATCAGTCTATAGCCACCCTCTGCAATCCGGTTGACACCTTCCTTGAGGGCGCTCATGGATCAGCCTGCCGGAGTCCCGGCGGGCAATACCCTGCCCAAAACGGCAAGCAGGTTGTCTGCCGAGACGGGCTTGACCATCCATCCCGTAGCCCCATTGCGCCGGGCCTCGTCCTTCTTTTCCTGTTGCGACTCCGTTGTCAGGACTACGATCGGGGTCTGCGAATGTGCAGGTATTGCCCTTGCATTTCGAATGAAGTCCAGTCCATCCATGCGTGGCATATGAACATCGGTAATAATCACATCAGGTCGATAACCCGACTGCAGGCGTTCGAGCGCCTCCTGACCGTCATTAGCAGTCTCAACATTGTGTCCAGCCTTTTCAACAATGGCACGCATGCTCAAACGGATGGTGCCAGAATCATCAACCAGAAATATACTACTCATGCTACTACTCCTTTGCTTGCTGACAAGTCAGTTCACTACTGATGCAGGCACGGCGCCAACTCGCTTGGGGAAAAGATGAATCAGGGATTCGGTTGCCATGAAATAATCCATGGCACCACGACTCCTGGGGGCGGATTCACGTACCGGCTTACCGGCCGCAAAGGCCTCCGCCAGACGAATGTCACTGCGAATACCCCGTAGAATCCGTTCGCCACCAAACTCGGCCGCCAGCTCGTCCAGCACCTGGCTGTGCATGCGGACACGGCGATCCACCATGATCGGCAGAATCCCCATGAGTCGCGGCCGGTGCCCGCCACCAAGGCTGGCACGCATGAAAAGCCGGGACAGGGCCCGTACCCCGGCGGCCGCCAGGTGATGGGGAATCAAGGGCACCAGTACACTGCCGGAGGCCATGAGCGCGTTCATCAATACGGCATCCATGGAGGGCGGGGTATCCAACAGGATGGCGTCATATGCCTGGAAGGCGGGGTGGCTCAGGGCCTGCTGCAGACAGTGCCAGTCACTGCCGGTGTGGCTGGCATCGAAACGGGGATCGGCCGGTATCACATCCACGCCCGCAGGAGTGGGTCTCAGACCTTGATGCAATGGCTGGCCGGCATTGGTGAATACGCAATGACTGCCCATAGCCACCGGCCCTTCCAGGCCCAGCCCCATGGCCACGTGATTCTGCGGATCCAGATCCACCACCAGAATACGATAACCCCGGGCATTCAACTCAGCGGCCATGTTGACCGCGGAGGTGGTCTTGCCGGAGCCACCCTTGCGGTTGGTGACGGCGATGGTCCGGTCCCGAACGTTCATCACTCCGACCCCGCCTCGGGTTCGCCACGACCTTGATTGCTGGAATGACGCTGCTTCAACAAGGTCAGGAGATGATCCTGGATGGGTGCTGTCCCGCCTTCAGAAACGACGCGGACACCAAGGCAGAACAACACCTGGAAAACCGCGGTATGCAGATACTGGCACTCACTCAGGTCCACCGGATAGTCCGGATGGGCGCGAACGGTCTGCACCAGGGTTTCCGCCTGGTCGGCTTCACAGTGGCCCTGCAGGCGAATGCGTCCGTTTTCCAATTGGATGCTCATGCCATCAAGCCCTTCATGTCGAGGATAAAAAGGATGCGTCCGTCACCCAGCAGGCTGTGCCCGGAAAAGAGATCACTGCCCTTGAGCAGGCCCTCCAAAGGCTTGGCTACCACTTCCATGTCTTCACCCACCGCATCCACCCGGAGCGCGATACGACGTGACTGCCAATCCAGGATCACGAAGTCGATGTGGCCCCCTTCCCTTACTTCCCTTACTTCACTTTCTGCACTTTGAGCCTCCCCGGCCGCCGTGCCCAGGCGTTCACCCAGTGACATCACGGGCAGAACCTGTTCGCGCACCATGATCACAGGCTGGTGCCGGACATGGTGCTGGTCCTCGGGCGACCGCCGGACAATCTCGACAACCGGCTCGATGGGAATGCCCACATCCTGCGCCCCCGAGCGGACCAGCAGCACGCGTGAGACGGCCATGGACAGCGGCAGGGAAAGAGTCACCCGGCTGCCCTCGCCGGGCTGGCTGTCCAGACCGATGCACCCGCCCAGGGATTCCACCGAGGCTTTCACCGCGTCCATGCCCACCCCGCGCCCGGACACCTCCGAGACTGCCTCGGCGGTGGAAAAGCCAGGGGCGAAGATCAATCGCTGTTTCTCCATCGTATCCATGCCCGCCAGCGCCTCGGCAGAGACCACGCCCTTGTCCAGGGCCCGTGCGGCGATTGCCTCCGGATCCAGGCCACGCCCATCATCGGCCACTTCCAGCTCCAGCCAGTCCCCGGCGTGCCGGGCACGCAGGACCAGCCGCCCGGTCTCGGGCTTGCCGGCCTGCCGACGCTCTGCCGGGGGTTCAATACCATGGTCGAGACTGTTGCGGACCAGGTGGGTGAGCGGATCCACCATGGCCGCCAGAACCTGACGGTCTGCCTGGGTCTGCTCGCCTTCCAGCACCAGCGTCACCTGCTTGTCCAGCTTGCGGGCAATATCCCGGGTCAGACGCCGGAAACGCTGGAAGGTGGTGGACACCGGTTGCATCTGCACCGCGGACACGGCCCGCTGGATTTCACCGGTCACCCGTTCCAGAAGCTGACCCTGCTCCTTGATCTCCCGCGACAGCCGGCGCGAGCCGTAATCCTGCTCGGCACGGCGGGCCAGATAGGGCAGGCCGTTGCGCGCCACGATCAGCTCCCCGACCAGTTCGCCCAGTTCATCCAGGCGTTGGGCATCCACATTCACGTGGGACGATGGCTTGCGTGTCTTGACGCCGGCGTCAGGATCGCCGCTGCCCACTGGTGGCGAACCGGGCCGTGGATCGGCCTCGACCGCCTCTACCGAAGAGGCCGGCAATCCCGGCGCGCCATCAAAGAAGCCGGCCATGGCCGGATCCATGTCCGCATCGTTGTCGGCAGGCACGGGCTCGTCAACGAACAAGCCGCCGGCCCCGTCCGGCAGCTCCCATGCCTCGCCAGCCCCGCCTGCCGGTCTGCTGATAGATTGAACGGCTTCGTTCAGGCAGGGCTGACGGCGCACGGCAATGGCCTCCACCAGGGCCTGCTTCCAGGCCAGGGGCACGCCCTCCAGCTCCTGCAAGGCCTGAAGCCAGGTCAGGCCCCGATGGACCCAGAGGCCGCGATCAAACAACTCCAGGCCGGCCTTTATTGCGTGCTCCAGGGCTACTGCATCGTCCCGCTCAAGCGCACGTCGCAAGCCCGCCAGCAGCTCTTCTTCCGCTGCCAGCGGCCGCGCATCGCCATCAAGACAGAGCAATGCGCTCAGGGGGAGTTCGCGCATCGCCGTGACACGCCCCGGTGGGTTCTCGATCCGCTCCAGGCTGTCGGCAGGCCCGCTGCTCAAGACCTGCAGGCGCATCTGGAAGCGAAAGGTATCCAGGCCATCCACATCGGTCCCGGCTTCGGTGGCTTGCGCACCCAACGCCAGGAAGCCCGGAACTGCCATGGCCCAGGCGAGTGGATCCTGCCCCGCCAACAGCGCGCCCGAATCGGGCTCCAGGGACAGCAGATGACATTGGGACCGGCCCTGCTCATACAAGCGGGTGAATGCCCGAATCCGGCTGGAGAGCGGAATGGACGCAAGCCGTTCCCAATCATTGTCCGCCGGAACGGAGACACCAGGTTCTCCATCCTGCGCCACTGTTTCACTCTTGCCCAGCAACGCTTCCAGGCGAGCAAGCAGTCCATCCGCCGCCACGGCATGGAGGCTTTCCACACCCTGTCCAGCCATTTGTTCTATCCATTCCTGTGCCTGATCCACCGCGTCCAGCAGGAGATCGACGGTGTCGGCTTCCGCCCGCAGCTCGCCACCACGAAGAGCGTGCAACACCTGTTCCGTTTCGTGAAGCAGCCGATTTAGGGCGGGGAATTGGAACAGGCCGGCACCGCCCTTGACCGTATGCAGGCTCCGGAAGACCGCATCCACTGCCGAGGCATCACCGGGTGCGGTTTCCAGTTGCAACAGGCCATCGCCGGCCGCCTGCAGCTGCTCACGAGCCTCTACCACAAACTGTGCCATCAGCGGATCCGATGGACTTGCACTTGTGTTGGCCTGAGTCACGCTCTCTCCTTTCGCCTGCATGGATCATGCCCTTAGCCACAGGCCAGGTCATCGACACCAATGGCGGTTTTTCCGGGCAGGGACGAGGTCTGCTGCGGCGGTCGTTGATAAACAATGGCTTCGGGGAACCGACGATAGAGAAAGGCGTCGTTCATCCGGTGCATGGATTCGGAATGACCCAGGCAGACGAAGCCACCGGGCCTGAGGGCATCGAATAAGCGGGCCGCCGCTCTCGCCCGGGTCGCATCATTGAAATAGATCAAGAGATTGCGGCAGAAAATGACATCCATGGTCGGCATGGCATTACGCCACTCATCTGTGCTCAGGTTCACCTGACTGAAAATCACTGATCGCCGAATCGCTTCGTGTATGCGCTGACATCCATCCCCGGCCGGCTGAAAAAACCGCTGTCGGCGAACGGCGGGCAGCAGACGCAGCGCCCTTTCTCCATAGATCCCCTGCCTGGCCTTCGCCAATGCATCGGTATCAACATCGGACGCGTGGATCTCCACTTCATGGCGGTCCACATCAGGCCAGTCCTCCAGCAGCTGCATGGCCAGGGAGTAGGCCTCTTCGCCCGTGGAACAGGGAATGGACCAGATACGCACCGGCTCGCGTTCCGAGACACCCAGCTGACGGCGGCTCTCCATGATCTCGGGAAGCAGGTGACGGGTCAGGCACTGGAGTTGATAGTTTTCCCGGTTGAAGTAGGTTTCGTTGACCGTGATGGCATTGGTCAGGGCCTGGAACTCTTCCAGGCCCTGCTTGCCCTTGATCAATGCCAGGTAATCCTCGTGCCTTTGCAGCCCCAGGGCCTGCATGCGACCGGCCACCCGCTTCTCCACCAGATAGCGGCGATGGTCCTCGAAGTACAGGCCGAGACGGTCCAGGAACAGGGCCCGGAACATCTCAAAGCTGGCATCCGACATTTGCGTGGCTGCGTCACTCATGGTTACGCCGTCTCCGTGTCCAGACTGACCTGGCGCAGATGCCGCTGGAGTTGCTGGGCCACCAGACCCGCGGGAATGACAAGCTCGGCACCGCCCTGGTCCACCAGGGCCTTGGGCATGCCCCAGACCACCGCGGTATCCTCGGATTCGGCGATGGTAAAACCGCCCTGCCGATAGAGGCGGGCCATGGCATCGGCCCCGTCATCGCCCATGCCCGTGAGCAGGACGCCGGCAATGGATGCCGCCGGCAACTGTTCCATGGCCGAACTCATCAAGCGATCCACCGAGGGATGCCAGAAACGGCCGCCATCGGGTGGCACGGGCATGGCCTTGAGTTTGCCGCCACGACGGCTCAGCGCCATGTCCGCGTCTCCCCGGGCGATGTAGATACCACCGGCGGTTACCTCGGTCAGCCCCCCTACCTCACTGACCCGCAACTGACAGCGGTCATTCATTCGGCGAGCGAAGACACCGGTGAAACTGGCCGGCATGTGCTGGGCCACAAGAATCGGCCAGGGAAAACTGGCCGGCAGCTGGGGCAGGATGTGTTCCAGGGTGCGGGGCCCCCCGGTGGAGACGCCGATGACAACCACGCCCTCATTGCTCAGCGGCGTGATCTCGGCACGACGGGGCGCCACGACGGCCGGCTCCGGCGTGGCGTGCGGCATATCGCCGAGCCGGGCAGTGGCGGCGGCGCGCACCTTTTCCACCAACGCCTTCTGCACCCGGTCCATGTCCACCGTTACGGTGCCGCCCGGCTTCTGGATGTAGTCCACCGCACCCAGCTCAAGCGCCTCCAGGGTCGCCAATGCGCCGCGCTCGGTGAGTGAGGAGACCATCACCACGGGCAGGGGACACTCCGTCATGATCCGGCTCAGGCATTCAAGCCCATCCATCACCGGCATGTGGATGTCCAGGGTCACCACATCCGGCTGAAAACTGCGGATCTGGGCCAGGGCATGCTCCCCGTCGCGGGCAGTGGCCACCTCGAAATCCGGTTCGTCGGCAAACATGCGCGCCAGTTGACGCCGCATGAGGGCCGAATCATCGACCACCAACACCCGGGTCGCCGCACTCTGAGCTTTCGGTGAATAACCGTCGCTTGCAAGGGGCATCAGCTCACCGTCTCCAGTTCTTCCAGGGTTTCCGCTTCGAGCAGCCGGGACTGGTCAAGCACCAGCACCATGCCGGCATCGTCCGAGCGCCGGATCACCCCGGCCACCCAATCAGCCCGGGAAGCCGCCATCTCCCGGGCATCACTGATCTGCTCCTCGTCCACCTTGAGGACTTCGCTGACAGCGTCGACAATGAATCCGACCCGTTGCCCCGAAAGATCGAGCACCAGGACCCGCTGCGATTCATCACGCTGACCCACCGGCAAGCCGAATCGCCGCCGCATGTCCACCACGGGAAGCACCCTGCCCCTCAGGTTGATCACCCCCTCCACCTGGCTGCCGGCGCTGGGCACGCCCGTCAGCTTGTCCGGCAAGCGCAGGATTTCCCGCACAATCCCGATGGGGGCCCCAAAGGACTGCCCTTCCAGCTCAAAGATCACGAATTGACGCATGTTGCCTGTCTCCTGCCTGCCTGAACGACGGGCATCACGACCCATCTTTGCCCCATGCCGGTCAACCATTCGCTCGGCCATGGCGGCCAGTCGATGGGTCCGGAGAAAGGCCTCCACATCCAGCAGGGTCAGCAGCCCCGCACCAACGCCGGCATGCCCACCCCGCCCTTCGGGCAATCGATAGACACCGGCAAATTCCTCTGTCCCGGCGTCATTGAGCTGGGGCACGGGTCCGATATCGTTCTCGGGGATCCGCAACACCTCCTCCACATCATCCACCACCAGGCCAATACAGAGACCGGCATCACCCACGGGCAGAATGACCACCCGCCGCCCTCGTTCCGTTTCCGGAAAATCGAGCAAGCGCCGCAGGCTGAACAGGGGAACGGTCGCGCCCCGCAGGGCGGCGAGACCCAGCATGGCCTCGGGGGCCCTTGGCACCGGGCTGATCTGCTCGGGGCAATCCAGGATTTCCCGCACGGGCAGGGCGTCCAGGCCGAAGGCCTGGCCGGCCACCCTGAGGCTCACCACGATACGCTCGGCCTGGTGCTGCCGGTGACTGCCGTCCGGGGATTCCGCCCGTTCAGCCACCGCCCCTTCGGCGCTGTTGGCGCTTTGCTGCCAGTCACCGAGCTGCCGTTTCAGCACGGCATCCACGTCCAGCAACTGCAGAATGCGTGACTGGTCCTGGAGCGCGCCGCGGGTCATGAGTGCCACATCGCCCGCGTCCGACGACTGCTCCGCCGCCTCGGGGGCGACCGCACTGAACACCCGCTGCACCCGATCGACCCGCAGTCCCAGCCGGGGCTGACGGCGAAGCACCAGAATGCGCTGGCCGTCCTCATCCACATCCCCCTCGTCGCCGGTCGCACGGCGCAGACAGACCACCGGCAACACACTGCCGCGCAAACTGAACACACCGATCAGACAGGCAGGGCTGAGCGGCACCGGCGTGATGGCCGGCGGGCGAATGATTTCACCAATCAGGTCGAGCGGCAGTGCCAGTTCCCGGCCCTGAACCTCGAAGGCAAGAAACTGCGACTTCTCCGAGGCCATGGCAGTGTGCTGATCATCGAAGGCTTCCAGCGGCGCGGCCGCGGACGGGCTATCGCTCGTGGCGTCCGCCCGGCCGCCGCCGGCAGCAACATCTTCTGCTTGGGTTGACATATCGGTCTCTCCACTGACGATTGGGACCGGGTGATTACAGGGCCTGCAGTTCGTCGGCAAGGCCGGCGATCTCTTCCGCCGCCTTGGCCAACTCCCGTGCCCCCTGACCCTGCTGGCGGGCGGCAGCGGCCGCTTCCGCACTGGACTGGTCCGCCTGGGTGGCGGCCGAGGCGATCTGTTCCACCGCCGTCTTGGCCTCTTCCACCGCATTACGGATTTCGTGGGAGGCCTGGGCACTTTCCCGGTTGCCACTCACCACGCCCTGGATCCGCTTTTCCACCAGCTCAAGGCTCTCCACGATTTCCTGGTAACGCTCCGCGTCTCCGGAAAAATCCCGTGCGAGGGTGTCGAACAGATGCTGGGAGGCATCCACCTGGCTGCGGGCATTACCCACCACTTCACCGACCTGCTCGGCATTCTCGGCGGCATCCTGGGAAAGATTGCGGATGTCATTGGCGACCACCACGAAGCCATCGCCGAACTCTCCCGCCCGGGCCGCTTCGATCCCGCCACTGACGGCCAGCATGCTGGTCTTGATATTGACCGTCTCGATGCTCTTCATGACCCGCTCGATGTCGGCACATACGCCTTCCACGCCGGCCACGTCCTGGTGAAACCGCAGGCTGTCTTCGCCGTTGTCGGCAATGCGACCGAGCATGGCCTCCACCTTCTCCCGGTTCTCCTTGAGCAGCTCCAGAATCCGATCACCCTGTTCCACCATGGCATCGGCCCGTTCAGCCGCCTGACGGGCACCACCCAGGAGTTGCTCCACCTCCGCGCTGGTGGCCGAGGCGCCCTGGCTCTGCATGCGCGCGCCCTGCTCGATCTGCTCGATGGCGGTCCCGATCTGCTCGGTGGCGCGCTGGATTTCCTCCACGGAAGCCGCCAACTGCTCCGCTGACGACGCCAGATCCGCCCCGCGGCCGCTGCCATTGGTATTGGCCTTGACCTCTTCCGCCACCTGCGCCAGATGCTGGGTGGAGGCCTGACACTCGGCCAGGGCCCGGTTCTGCTGGGAGACCATGCGGGCAGCCTCCTCGCAGGCGGAGGACTGCTGCTCGGAGGCGGCGGCCACCTTTTCCATCTGCTGCTGAACGCGCTCGGAAACCTGGGCGGATTGCTCGGCGGTTTCGAGTATCGCCCGGGCACCCGTCAGCATCTCGTCCATGCTCTTGCGAGTGCGCTCAAGCTGTTGGATGGCCTCGTCACCGGCGCGTCGGTCATCAGCGCCAGCTTCCGCCGCCTGCTGGATCTTCTCCACCAGGGTCTCGACCTGCTCACCGATGGTGACCACATGGGTCTGGATGCGATCGGCACTGGACTGAGCGGTCTCGGCCAGGGCACGGACTTCATCCGCCACCACCGCGAATCCCTTGCCGTGCTCACCGGCACTGGCGGCCTCCACCGCGGCATTGAGGGCCAACAGGTTGGTCTGGTCGGCAATGCGGGTCACGGCGCGGACGATCTCGCCCACCTCCCTGGCCGATTCGGCCATGGCATTGACCTGCTTGACCGCGTCTTCCTGGCGTCCCACGCCCTTGCGGACCCCGGCGACCATGCCCTCGATCAAGCGATTCGCCCCTTCCACCTCGTCCTTCATGGCGTCCAGGCGCTTCATGGCACTGCGGCTGTTATCCCGCTGCTGGCGCACGGCCGCCGCGGAACTGGATACCGCCTGCAGGGTTTCCTGGGCCGCCGAGGCGGCTTCCTCGGCACCCGTTGCAATCTGCTCCATGGAGCGGCCCAGCTGCTCGGAAGCGGCCACCGACTGACTGACCGCACTGGACAGCTGCGTGGCGGCCGCGGCGATGCGCTCGGCGGTTTGCTGGCGCCGGGCGGTATTGCGGGCGCGCCGCCTTACCGCTTCGGCACGGCCGGCGTCCCGGTCCTCGTCCAGCGCGGGCTTGGTGGACGGCTGCGCCGTCGACTGATCGAGTTCATTCGTCTTTACCAGGGCCATGCGAATCCTCCAGTGCCGCGAATAACGGCGTGATCAATGCATTTCTGGTTTATGTGAAACAATTATGGCACAAAACCTAGACAGGAATATTACAATTCATTGATTGCCGACAGACGGTCCATCCACGAGGACAGCTGGTAACCCATCGGCCAGGCGCACCGGGAGAGCGGCAGGGGCAACGCGGGAGCGCTTAACTTGGCGCCCGCTTTTGTGTAAATTTGCAATAATGGACAGTGGCTTAGCCCACCTGGCGATGAAAGGCGCGGGGACCAGGCCGGCCCGGGTATGATTGACGTCGGTCCCGCGGCTACGCGGAGAAGCGGCCTTGCTTCCAAGGCCCACCAAGCAAGCGTGACTTGGACACGGTATTGATAGGACTTGCTGTACATTCATCCTGCTTGCTCCTTGCCGGCCCGAACCCTGGGCACCCCCTCCCGACCCGCAATGAACGCAGATCTGCGGACTTTTCCCACCCTCCCGCTTACAAGCTTGGCAGCTCTGCAACCCCTTGCAAGTGGATACGCAACCACTCATCGCTCTATTGCAGCCACTGCTCACACAGACCGGGATTTATCTCCCGAATCCCTGCCCCTCCCCCCAAAGGGCAGCCCAGTTCCGGGGCAAGCCATGCCTCGATCGTCATGAAGGCCTGAAATGGAACAGGAATTGGACAACAGGGAATTTTCCGGGCCAATCTTCCGGCAACGGCTCGAATCCGTGGTACGCCGCTTCCCCAGCCGCCGGCAGGCAGCCCGGGTGGCCGGCGTATCGGTGGATGCGCTGGCGCGCTACCTGAAGGGCAGCAATCAACCCGGCTTTGCCCCGGTCGCAAGACTGGCCCGGGCCACGGGCATCTCTCTGGATTGGCTGGCGGGGGGATCGGACAGGGCCCCCGAGCAGGAACAAGGCATCTTTCGCGTTCCCATCCTCAACGAGTGCCAGCCCGACCGCGACACCCTGGCCGAGGGTGTGGGCCACTGCCCGGCCTCACTGGCCATCAGCCGCCGTTGGCTTTATTACGCACTCGAGGTAGAGCCGGAACGATTGGCAATCTGCTCGGTAATGGACGAAAGCATGTCGCCCCGCCTGACACCGGGCGATCTGCTGGTCTTGGAGCGCCACCGAGAACATCCCACTTGCGACGGGCTCTATGCGATCAGCATGAATGGCGCTTTCCTGGTCAAGCGGGTCCAGCTCAGGCCCGGCCATCAGCTGCAATTCCACAGCGACCATCCGGCCTACGAGAGCTTCGAACTCTCCCGCCGGAAACTGGCTGAATCCGGCCTCTACATTCACGGGCGGGTTGTCTGGCTGGGCCGCAAGATCTGAGCCCCGCTTGGGGAAACCCTGATTCAGGCTTGCAATTCCGCTCCGCCCGAGCCGAGAATCAGGCAAGGAATGGGCCAAGTACGCGGGAAGTCGATCATTCCCGCAAGTGGAAGACATCATGGGCTACCCGCCGGACGAAATCGTCGGCATGCGGCCTTACGACCCCATGACCCCACGCGAACAGGACCGAATGGTGGATGTTTAC
>NZ_JAYGII010000053.1:0-12449 GCF_034931365.1 Natronospira elongata | reverse complement strand
GCCCCATGAGCGGAAACGACCCAACGGACTGGTACCAGCGCCACGGCAAGACCGTCGCCGAGCAATACGAGCAGCTGGACTTCGCCGAAGTCCATAATTGGCTGCTCTACCTACTGCCGAAACCGGACGGCTCAGTCATCCTCGACATCGGCGCCGGCTCCGGCCGCGATGCCGCCTGGCTGGCCGAACGCGGCCACGAAGTGGTCGCCGCTGAGCCCACCCGCGCCCTGCGCGAAGAAGGCCAGCGCCGACACCCCCACCCCAGAATCCGCTGGATCGACGACCGCCTCCCCGGCCTCAAGGCCACCGAACGCCTGGGCCTACAGTTCGACATGATTCTCGTCAGCGCCGTCTGGATGCACCTGCCGGAAAACCGGCGCGCCCGCGCCTTTCGCAAGCTCACCGCCCTGCTCAAACCCGGCGGCCTGCTGGCCATCACCCTGCGCCACGGCCCCGCCGACCCCGAACGGGCCATGTACCCGGTCAGCAGCGAGGAAATCGAGCGCCTGGCCCGCGCCCACGGGGCCTTCATCGAAAAGCGGGAGATCGGCGTACCGGATACCGGCGGCCGCGAAGGCATCCACTGGGATCAGCTCGCCATCCGCCTTCCGGACGACGGCACCGGCGCCCTGCCGCTGATCCGTCATATCGTGCTCAACGATGCCAAGTCCTCCACCTACAAGCTGGCGCTCTTAAGAACATTGTGTCGCATCGCCGAAAGCGCCGACGGCCTCACCCGCCACAACGAGGACGACACCGTCAGCCTGCCCATGGGCCTGGTCGCCCTGGTCTGGGCGCGGCTCTACCACCCCCTGATCAAGGGTGGCTTCCCGCAGATGCCCCACACCCGCGACGGCCGCGGCCTGGCCTTCGTCAAGGCACCCTTCCAGGCGCTGTTGAAACACTCCGCACTGGACCTGCGCATCGGCACCCGCTTCTCGCCGGCCGACAGCCACGCCATTCACCAAGCCCTGCGCGACATCCGCGACACCATCATCAAGCAGCCGGTCCACTACACCACCTATCCCAACGGCGCCCAGGTACTCAAGGCCACCCCCTTCCGCCTACAGCGCCCCCAGGCCGGCATCACCCTGGATGA
Source organism: Natronospira elongata (assembly GCF_034931365.1). NCBI lineage: Bacteria > Pseudomonadati > Pseudomonadota > Gammaproteobacteria > Natronospirales > Natronospiraceae > Natronospira > Natronospira elongata. The sequence continues at coordinate 11,350 of NZ_JAYGII010000053.1, read as the reverse complement.
AGCCTACCTCTGGCACTTCGGCGAACTGACCGTCCCCGCCAGGCTCTGGCAGGCCCTGCAACGCTTCAGCGTCTGGATCGAACCCGCCATTATCACCGAATGGCAGCGCCTGATCGCCGACTACAGCGAACGACAGGGCAAACCACTGAACGAACTCGCTCTCACCCAGGCCATGCACTGGTCCGACCCCGAACGGGATGTCGGCCTCGCCCGAGAACAGGCCCTCCAACTCATCGAAGCTGGCCACCCCCTGCACTGCGTCTGGAGCAAGAAACGCCTCACCCCCAACAACCTAGACATCGACCACTGCTTCCCCTGGTCCGCCTGGCCCTGCGACGACCTCTGGAACCTCATGCCCGCCCACCGGGCCACCAACAACCAGAAAAGCGCCCGCCTCCCCAGCGCCGAAACCTTCCAGGCCGCCGAAGAACGAATCATCAACTGGTGGGAACAGGGATACTGCAGGGAATCCAAGCCGCTACTCACGGAGCGTTTCCACGGCGAAGCGCGGGCAACCCTGCCCACACCTGAGCCAATACGCAACGACTCCCTGATTCAGATATTCGATGCCGCCAATCTCAGGCGGATACGGTTGAGGCAGGATCAGCAGGTGCCGGAGTGGTCACAAGAATAAAACATTGCCTTCTGCTGTTTCGATTGCCGATGCCGCTCACCAATATTCGTTAGAGCGCTTCGTAGTATTCTCGGATCATCTCGGCCATCAGATGTCGTCGGGCTTCGAGAAACTCCAGGTAATTGTCGGCGGTAACATCGCTGATGAAGCCGGGGATCGCGTTCTCTCTGAGGTTATTCTCTAGATCGGCCTCATCCGTAATCTCGCCTAGCTGCATCACGCCAGTCGATATTTGTTCAGACATCCACGCCATGTACTCCTTGGGCGGACAATCTTTGATTCGGATATTGATCGGCGTTTCCGTCAATGCAAAGTTGGCTACCTGATTGTAATCGCCCTGTTTTGGGAAGCCATTCTTAATCAAGTGATTCTTTGGCACGATATGATGCAAGTCGCCATGGCCTTCAATCATATGGGCAACACCAGTGGACTTCGAGAGGAACCCACGCCCACCCTTGCTCACCCGAGCGGCTAGATAGATCTGAAATACAGGGCTCCGTTTACTCGGTGTATTAAGCTCTTGAGGCAAGGCCACGTTCCAGTAGCCATCCCCAAGCTCGGATTCCTCAAGTACCCTCAAGTACTCTTCAGCGCCTTGCTCCTTTATTCGTCTCAGGTCCGTCTCCCATGTCGACTCGAAGCTACCAGTCGCCCGCCCGGTCAATAGCGAAAGAACAAACCAGCGTTTGACGATCTTCGTCCTCTCACCTTCCGACATATCCGGATTCTGGCGCAATCGAAGGTATAACGCATAAGCAAAGTTCAACGCGTTCTTGGAACCAATCATGCTGGCATCGATAAACCCCACCGACTTGAGCATCATTACGAATCGTTCAACATGCGTCTTCCGTACTAGCTCATCCAGCGCGTTCCCGAATCTCTCGTAAGCACCAGGAATTCTGGACTCATCGATTCTGCGGGTTTCGGGATCGAGTCCGGAGAGCTCGCTGACGATCGCCCCTGCCTTACCACGACTAAAACCAACCAGCCCGGCGACGCGGATCACATCCGTGTACTCCGGCTGAAACAACTCATCAGACTGCTTACTGAGCCACTCAATCTTTTTGATATGGTCGGTAGCGGCAAACTCTTTGTCATTCTTCTGGATGTCCTCGAAGGCATGCCCCGCGATGCCCAGATGGCAAAAATAGTCAATAAGCTTCCGAAGATTCCGCCCCTCATCACCATAGGTCGCAATCTTACTCATTACGAAATCCGCGCTGGAGAGCGGCACACCCTTGGCGTTGATACGGACGAAAATTTCCGCCACAGTTTCAACATCCAGATCATCCGCAAGCTATATCACGCCTACTTGCGCATGTTCGATTGCAGCCAATTTCGTCACAGAGGCTTCAATCTTCTTTTCGTCTACATCTGGATTCTTATCAAAATAATTCCGAAGAAAGGTCAACTGGCTTCCACCCGAGAAGAACTCGCTAATATCGTGTATCCACTGCCTATTTTTTCGAATAACAGGCGTCAGAGTGGCAAACTCTTCCGTGTTTGGATTAAAAGCGATCGCAATATTCCGCTTTTGATATTGCTTTCCGACAACCGGCTGCCCGGCAATCGCCGCCCGCAGCGCCGTCACTCGCTGCTGACCGTCAATGAGAATCTGCTGATGCGCGGCCACCTCACCACCCTTCAGCTTCGCTCCAACGGATTGCCAGGTGATCAAGTATCCGACCGGATAACCGTTATAGAGGGAGTCCATCAGATCGCGGACCTGGGAGGTCTTCCACACGAAGGGGCGCTGCAGCTCCGGGATCGCGATCTTGTCGCTGCGGACATCGGCCAAGACCTGGCTGACGGCTGTTTGTTTCACCTCGTATTTCGCCATTAATTCACTCCCGCCTGCTTCAGTCGATGGGCTATAGAGACCCTATTCGAATACTCACCTAACTATCTATATCTGACATCAATAATCTCGTCTGCTTCTTTCTCCCAATCGCCGGGGCGACCCCACTGATCGAGCTCATCGTTAACAAAATACAGCCAATAGCGTTCGACAACGCTGCTATCCCAATGGCTTCTTCGAGACGCCTCCAGTACTTCAACAGCATCATCGCCATATCGCTTAGAACCGACGGGAGTTAACCGCCCTCCCGCTCGCGCTTGGACTTCAGTCTTTGACGCGCCCAATTCAAACGCTGATGTATTAATAGGGGCGTATCCTGCACAGGCAGATACAAACATTAAAATCAGAATAATAAAGGCCAGTCGCTTCATTTTCTTCTCCGAATTGAACAGAAAACCCAGGTACCAGTACGGCCGGGACAAACTCCGCATACCGGTTAATACCTATTATCAGAGTGTCGTTATGTCTGTTCGACTGCGCTCTCCGCCATCAACTCTGCCTGACGAATCACCAAGTTGGTCGCCGCTTCCTGTGCGTCCGGCGGATAACCATACTTGGCCAATAGTCGCCGCACGGTTCGACGCATATCGGCGCGGACCGTATCTCGTTGAGTCCAGTCCAGTGTCGCTTTTGCCTTTATACGATCCGCGAGCTCATGTGCGATCTTCCGCAAGGTGTCATCGGCGATGACTTCGCGCGCGGATTTGTTGCTTGCGAGTGCGTCGTAGAAGGCCAGTTCGTCTTCCGACAGGCCAGTTTCCTCGCCGCGATGCACGGCGTCACGGATGGTACGCGCCAGGCCGATCAGCTCTTCGATCACCTGGGCGGTGGTGATGGCACGGTTGGTGTAGCGCGTCAGTACGGCCTCCAGCGATTCGCGAAAGCCCTGAGACTGCACAATATTGACCCGCTCGCGGCTGCGGATTTGATCATTCAACAACTTTCGCAATGTCTCCAACGCCAGGTTTTTCTGTGGCATGCCCGCGAGCTGGCCGAGGAATTCCTCGGAGAGAATACCCACATCCTGTCCGCCGAGTCCGGCGGCTTGAAATAGGTCAATCACACCGTCCGAGGCAATGGCCCCCGAAAGTACCTGTCGCACTGCGGCCCGATTATCTGGAGCCGGCGGCGGGCCGTCGTCGGCCAGTCGCTTGCGGATAGCGGCGCGTACGGCCTGGAAATAGGCCAGGTCGTCACGGATGGCTTCGGTTTCGGGGCGCGGCACGGCCAGCGAAAATGCTTTGGAGAGGCCCGCCACCATGTTCATGAAGCGCTGTTTGCCGTCTGGTTGCTCGAAAATGTAATCGGCGCCGGCGGTCAAGGCCCGGGTCTGCGCCCCCTCGTCGCCGCCAGCAAAGCCGCTGTAATCCAGGCCGTTGAAGAAATCCTTTAGGGCCTCAAACTGGCGCTCCATCAGGGGCACGGCCTCGTTCTGGATGTCTTCCACCGGGCTGCCTTCGCCGCCGGCCTGGGTGTAGGTCTGCACCGCATCCCGCAGTTGATCGGCAATACCGAGAAAATCCACCACCACGCCGCCTGGCTTGTCCCCGAACACCCGGTTCACACGGGCGATGGCCTGCATCAGGTTGTGGCCGGCCAGCGGCTTGTCCAGATACATCGTGTGCATGGGCGGGCAATCGAAGCCGGTCAGCCACATATCGCACACGATCACCAGGCGCAATTCATCGTCCGGGTTCTTGTAGCGGCGAGCCAGTGCGTCTCGACGGGCCTTGCTCCGCGAGTGCTGCATCACCCGTTCTCCTTCGGACGCCGAGCCGGTCATAATCACTTTGATAAAGCCAGCCTCGTCATCATCGGCGTGCCAGTCCGGGCGCAGTGCAATGATCTCGTCGTACAAATCCATGCAGACCTGGCGGCTCATGCACACCGCCATCCCCTTACCCTCAATCACCTGACGACGCTGCTCGAAATGCTCAACGATCTGTTGTGCCACTTGCTGCAGGCGTTCTCGCGCACCCACCAGTTGCTCCAGTGGCACCCGTATATGGGGCGCCGCTTCCTGCCCTTCCTTGTCGGCCTCTGCCGCAAGGCGCACCTGGAGCTCTTCCTCCGCCTCACGCACTCCCTGCTCGTCCGGCACCAACTTAACCAGCCGCATCTCGTAGAAGATCGGCACCGTGGCGTCGTCATTGATCGCCTGGCGGATGTCGTAGATATCGGCATAGTCGCCAAACACCGCCGGTGTACTCTTGTCGTCGCTCTCCAGCGGCGTGCCGGTGAAGCCGACAAAGGTAGCGTTGGGAATGGCATCGCGCATCCAGCGCGCGCCGCCGTCGAGAAAACCGTACTGGCTGCGGTGAGCCTCGTCGGCCATCACCACGATATTGGCGCGCTCACTCACCGCGGCACCGCGCTCCTCAAATTTCTGAATGGTGGTGAACACCACCCCGCCGGAGGCGCGATTGAGTCTGGCCGACAGATCCTCGCGGCTTTCCGCCTGCTCCGGCACCTGACGCAATAGGGCGCGGCCAGCGGCGAAAGTACCGAAGAGCTGCCCGTCCAGGTCGTTACGGTCGGTGACCACCACGATGGTCGGGTTGACCAGTTTTTCATCGCCAATCAGTGCCCCGGCCAGCATCAGCATGGTCAGGCTCTTGCCCGAGCCCTGGGTATGCCAAATCACCCCGCCGCGCCCGTCGCCCTGCCCGGCGGGGGCTTTCAGGGCCTTCTTGACCGAAGCCCGCGCCCGCCGCACGGCACGGAACTGATGGTAGGTCGCCACCATCTTGATGATCGCGCCGCTGCGTTCGTCTTCTTCAAAGGTCACGCAGTGCAGCAGGTAGTCGATGCAGGCACCCGGCTCGAACAGACCCTTGATGAAGGTCTCCAGCGTCGGCTCGCCCGGCGTGCGATCAGTGTCGGTGGCGCGCCAAGGCGCAAAGCGATCGGCGCCGGCGGTCAGCGAACCCACCCGCGTGCGGTCGCCGTCGCTGATGGCCAGCAGCGCGTTGTAGGTGAACAGGGTCGGTATGTTTTCCTTGTAGTCTTGCAACTGCCGGTACGCGGTCCACAGGTCCGCCCGCTCGTTGGTGGGGTCCTTGAGCTCGATTACCCCCAGCGGCAGGCCGTTGACGAACACCACCAGGTCCGGCCGCCGGGTGGCATTACCGCATTGGACGGTGAACTGATTCACCACTAGCCAGTTGTTTTCCGCGAACTGTTCGGTACTCAGCAGCTGCGCCTTATCGCCACGGGTCTCCCCCGAGGCGGTGCGGTATTCCACATCCACGCCATCGCACAACAGCCGTTGCAACCAGCGATTGTTCTGCTCCAGCATCGGCTCCGGAGGGCGCATCACAACCCGTACCGCCTGCTCAATGGCATCGTCGGGTAGGTTTGGGTTAATACGGTGCAGGGCCGAACGCAGACGAGGCTCCAGAACGACCTGCTCAAAGCTGCCCCGCTGCGACGACTCTGCACCGGGCGAAAGGTCCGCGCCGCGGGCGGTGTCGAAACCCAGGGCTTCGAACCAGCCCAGCGCTGCCTTCTCAACTTGTTGCTCTGAAATGGCTTTTGTCATCATTTTCACCGTGCCAATGGGTATTGGTGACCGCACGCGCGCCATTACTTGACAATTCGGCCTGCAACCACCATCATTCGCGGTGTTCTCTGCCAGCGGCAGCAGAACCTACAAAGGCCCCCGCTGAGCCAGCCTGGCAAATCAGCGGTTTTTTTATGTCCATTTCGGCCCCATCCTGATCATATCTACTGTTGACGGTCTCCCCGGCGCCGCGGGAGTATCGGCCAGGAATGCCGTTACGAAGTCCGCCCGACCGTTACCCTTCAATGCAATGACAACCACATAGTTGCCCATCACAACGGTCACCCTGCGCCTACCGTCATACCGCTTTCGCTTCTTGTCCCAGCCCTGATAACACTCGCTGCTCGGATCCTGCAACGCGGCCTTAATCCAATCGAGTCTTTGGGCCCGCTGCCAAGAAAATAAATCCTTGACCCCGTTCCGACGAGATGACTCGAAGCAGCAATGATCAAAATCCCGTTTGCGAAAACGGACTTCGATGCCATCGAAAGACCTGATCGGGCCACAACAATAGGTTGCCTCAAAGTGGGCCCTGAATTCCGTTTCATCAGCCAATTGAAGCAGAGGGGGATAAGCCACAAATCACCAACCCCCGGCCAGGTCGATTCTGAAGACATTGAACTTTTCCTCCCCCTTAAACGTGGGCCCAACTTGTTGGCCGAACAGCTCTTCGTAATGTCGCAAAACTTGCGATTTGGCGCTACCTTCACGCACGCGATCATTGAGGCGATACGCAGCCATTCCCGTAAGCACATCGGCCATCTGGATCAGCACAGACTCCTCGGACCTGACTGCCTGGACTTCATTTACCTCGGACGACAAATTGGAATAGTCTAGGCATCGGCGCAGCACATGGAGACGGTCGCGCCGCCGATTGCTCTTGAAGTCCACAAAAATATTGTATTCGTTGAAATCCAGTATCCAGTGATGCAGGAGCTGATAATAGAATTTGTAGAATCCAAGTTCCTGGTCGTCCTCATGATACAGTTTCAGATCGACCTGACTGTGATCCACCGCTATACAGCGAAACCGAAGTTGATCGCCCTTGCCTTGGAACCACTCGACGAGCTGCCGATAAAAGACCTCCCTAGATGGCGATACCTTTTGCCATTTGAACTCGCCTCCAATCCGATGCCGATCTCGTAGCTGGTGAATTTCAGCCTTGAATGCTTCGCGCTCAGAGGTAGGAAGCCAGAGTCCGCCGATAACCATGAACTGCCCCTGAGGATGCTGGGAGCCCAGCAGGTCAGGGTGGCTTTCATCACAATAGACATCGAATTTCATTCCTGATCCTCACTGGCTTCTGCTTGGTCTTGCTTGAACTGTACCAGCGCCGCCCGATAGGCCTGGAAGTCCGTCCGATAGAGCGCCTCACTGGCAATCAATGGAATATCCAACACCATGAAAGGGTCGTGGTCATTGTCGATATACTCGTCAAAATCGGGATGCTCACCATACGCAAAGCGCGACAGCGGATCGCGAGTGGGTGATCGCAGGTGCGTGCGAAACAGTAGACCCACCACCGCATCCGTTGAGCGCGCCAGAATCTCTGCGTAGCGACTGTCCAGCAGGGGCTCGTAGGCATCGGCCCCATGGGCAGCCGAGCCGTGGGCGTTGCGGATCTCCACTACGCCGCTGATGATCTGGTTCAGCCCCCGCACCAGCGACTCGGCCCCGCTGCGCAGCTTTGCATCCACGCCGCCGTCCTCGCTCGGGCCAAGGTTCAGGTACTTCATCGCCTCGGCAACCAACTTCGGAGCTTCCCAGCCCGCATCCACCGGCACGCTGCGGTCGGTGAGGATGGTCTTGCAGGTGGTCTCGATAATGGTGCGACAGAACGTGACCACCACGCCAGGGCGATCCGGCATCGCCTCCTCCAATGCCTCCACCTGCTCGCGGATGCGCAGCGACTCCGGATGGGCGTCCAGCAACTCCCGGCAGGCGGTGAGCTGGAATCCCGGGGTACCGTACTCAGCCGGCATCGGCACCCCCTTCGGTGTCGGCGACGCGAAGTTCACCGGAGATCAGTTTGGGGAGCAGGGTGTCGCGTACCGCGGAAAGCACCTCGCTTTCTAGCAAATTCCCTCGCATCTTCAATAAGTAAGCGCCAACCACTTCTTCAAAAGCTTCGAGTATTTGCGGCTGTGGCCGCGCACGACGCAACCCATCAAATGTCTTCCGGGTAATCGTGTCGAAAACCGACCCATGAGTTCGTTGCTGAAGCTCAACAACCGCATGGTTTAGCGTGAAATACACAAAGAAATCGCCCACACCCTCCTTTCCGGTCACGCCATAACAAGACTGATTCATGCTCATGGGGACAGCTGCCATTGCCAGCCGACCAACTGTACCGCGCGCAGAGATAATCGAAGTCCCTGCATCCATGACTTTTGCAGAGCTATTATCAACGCCTGCCTGAGTTATTTTTTCCTGTGTGTCGATCACCCAAATGTCGCCATCATTCGGTGCATCTCGCACACTAAACCAGGGAATATCACCGCCCCAGTATTCCGCCTCCTTGCGCTTTGGCGTTCCACCACCAATTAGCTCAACAAGGTCAGACAAAGGCACAACCTCCCACCCCTCCGGCACCGGCCCCAGTTCGGTGTCGGTGAAACGGTCGGGAAGCTGGTCGAAGACGGCCTGGGGCATGCCGCGAAAACTTGTGGCGCCGGCGGCCTTGGCCTTGACCGGCTCGAAGTCCACGAACCAGGCCTTGAAGATGGCCCGCGCCATGGCTTCCTGCGTGCGATTCATTTGGCGATTGAGTTCGATCTTGTCGTCGAGGGTGCCGAGGATGTCGGCGATGGCGCGTTGTTCTTTAAGCGGCGGACGTAGGAATTCAAATTCCTTTATCTGGGCGCCGCTAATATGGGGAACGGCGGTCCCAGTTTGGACACCTAATACATGATGGGTAAACTCATTGGACCCCACTAAATAGCGCAAAAATCCAACATCCAGGTCGGCCCCGCCCCGTAGCCTAGCGACTCGTTGAACAAGTAGCACTGGCAGATCATTTTGATTTACTGCAGCGTATTTCAATCCCGCATCAATCCATGGCCGATCCATTGCGAGAACGATATCGCCATCTTCTAAGAAATAGCGTTCAAGCCCCTCCACCTTGTTGCCAGGCCATCGTTTAACATTCGTCCACCGAAGTTGCCCTTGCGCTATGTTGTCGCCGCGCAAAAGCTTTATTCCATTTCGATCATTAGTGTATTGACTGCTCTTAAATGGATAGCCGGTCAATAGATCCGAATCTCTCCCTAAAGTCGTCGGCATCCAAGCATCATCCGCCATAACCCAACCCCTCCAGATTGGCTTTAATTCGCTCCTCCAACGCATCCGACTCAGCAAACTGCGCGTGCAAATCCGCAGCGAGCCTCTGCATCTTGTCCTCGAAGGGTTCGCCGTCGTCTTCAACGGCGGCGGCACCGACATAGCGGCCGGGGGTGAGCACATGGCCGTGCTTGGCGATTTCCTCCTGTGTGGCAGCCTTGCAGAAACCGGCCTCGTCGGCGTATTCGCCGGCACCCTCTTCACCGCGCCAGGCGTGGTAGGTGCGCACAATGCGGCCGATGTCGCTGTCCGGCGGCGGGTCGCCCTCGGCATCGGCACCGGAAAGCACGCGCAGCACGCGAGTTTGCAGGGTGCCCATCTGGCGGGCGTCGATAAACAGGGTCTCGCCGCGGCGGTCGCGACCGCCGTGGCGAATGTTGCGGCCCGTCTTGTCGCGACTGATGAACCACAGGCACACGGGGATGCCGGTGGTGAGAAAAAGCTGGGCGGGCATGGCAACGATGCAGTCCACCAGGTCGGCCTCGATGATCGCCTTGCGGATATCACCCTCGCCGGAGCTGTTGCTGGACAGCGAGCCGTTGGCCATGACAAAGCCGGCGATGCCACCACCGCGGCCGTTCGGCGGGGCCAGGTGGTGGATGAAGTGTTGAATCCAGGCGTAGTTGGCGTTGCCGGTGGGCGGCACGCCGAACTTCCAGCGGACATCATCGCGCAACAACTCGCCGGACCAGTCGGAGATGTTGAACGGCGGATTGGCGAGGATGTAGTCGGCCTTGAGATCGGGGTGCAGGTCGCGAGTGAAGCTGCTGTCGGGCTTCGCCCCCAGGTTGGCCTCAATGCCGCGGATGGCCAGGTTCATGTGCGCCAGCCGCCATGTGGTGGGATTGGATTCCTGGCCAAAGATGGAGATGTCGCGCTGGTTGCCGCCGTGGGCCTGGGTGAATTTCTCCGATTGCACGAACATGCCGCCGGAGCCGCAACAAGGGTCGTAGACGCGGCCTTCGTAGGGCTCGATCATCTCCACCAGCAGCCGCACCACCGAACGCGGGGTGAAGAACTCGCCGCCCAGCTTGCCCTCGGCGGCGGCAAACTTGCCGAGGAAGTATTCGTAGACCCGGCCGAGCACATCCGTGGCGCGGGCCTCGTCAGAGCCGATGGTCATGGAGCCGATCAGGTCGATTAGCCCGCCCAGGCGTTCAGGCGCGATGCCGCGCCGGGCGTAGTCGCGCGGCAGCTTGCCCTTGAGCTTGGGGTTTTCCTGCTCGATGGCGTACATGGCGTCGTCGATCAGCTTGCCAATGTTGGGCGTCTTGCCCTGGGCCTGGATCTTTTCCCAACGCGCCTGTTGCGGCACCCAGAACACGCCTTCGGCGGTGTACTCGTCGCGCTGCTCCAGCAGGGATTCGGCCTGTGCTCCCTTGATGCCGTCAGCGGCCAGCTCCCTCGCCAGCGTCGCGCGCCGGGCCTGGAAGGCATCGGAGATGTACTTGAGGAAGATCAGGCCGAGGACCACATGCTTGTACTCGGCTGCGTCGATGGAACCGCGTAGCTTATCGGCTGCCTGCCAGAGCGCTTCAGGGTCCACGCCCAGTTCTGTTGTCGAGCCGCTTACTATGGATTTCTTTTTTCGCGTCTTCTTGCTTGCCTTTTTCACGGCCTTCTTTTTACTCACTTTCACAGGGCCATCTTTCCTTTCTTGCTGTCCGGATTGAGTCGAGTCGGGTGACTGGACACGATAGACGGAGCCGCCCCGTCCACGTCCCTTGGCCAATATGCCCTCCTCGATCAGTTGATCACGGGCCTCCCAGTACCCCTTCTCCGAGAATCGGCGACCTAGACGCTCTCGGAGTGCATCCTGAAGGGCTTGGTTTCCGATGGTGGCGCCGTCCTTGGGGACGAGCGCCAGAAATGCCTTTCGGAATAGCTTGTATCGCTCCTGATCCACTTTTCACTCTCTAAGTTGATTTATCCGTGGTAAACATTTTCCCGATGCCAG
>NZ_JAYGII010000052.1:0-12531 GCF_034931365.1 Natronospira elongata | reverse complement strand
CGCTGAAGTACGTCCCCCACGCTGGCCAGACCGCTGCGGCTCAGGTCTTGCCCGGTGAGTACGCGGACAGCGGGCTCCGTGGCCACCGCCGGTGAACGACTCAAGGCCGACAGAATCAGAACGGCGGCCAATGCATTCCTTGAACTGGGCATAGCGGATTCCCCTTCCAGTCCCCCCGCTGTCAGTTACTCTTGCCGGGCGAGCGCTCAGCCGAAGCGCTCACCCAGGTAGGCCGGCAGGATCTCCGCGGGAGACCCCGAGCCCTTGAGAAGGGCTGTGGCGGCACGATAGAGAGGAAAGCCGGACACATCGAGACGTTGCTGTTCGTCCATGACCATGGCGGTATGCACGCCTTCACTACGAACATAGCCGTTTTTGACCGCAATGCCACTGCGGTCACCCCGCGCCAATGCCTCTCCCAGGCCGCGATGGTGAGAGTTGGCACTGGTGGCCGTGGTGATGAGATCACCAAGCCCCGCCGGCCCGTAGGCGGTCTCGCGGCGACCGCCAAAGGCCTCGACAATGCCGGCCAGCTCGGCCAGGGCCTCCATGATCAGGAAGCCACGGAGGTTATCGCCGAGACCCAAGGCATCGGCGGCGCCGATCAACGGCACGTAAACGTTCTTGAGAATGGCGGCCCAGCAGGCGCCGTGGACATCGCTGTCCGCATCAAGACGCAATGGAGTATCGCGAAAGAGGCTCTGTATGGTGCGCGCGGCTTCATGGCTGCTACCGGCGGCGACGGCGAAGCCATCCCGGCCTGCACTGAGATCGCGGGCAATCATGGGGCCACAGATCATGCCCCAGTCGATGGGGCCATTATCGCCAAAATGACGGGCCATGCATTCGGCGGGCGTTCGCCCCTGGCTGTCGAGCCCCTTGGCGATGGAAAAGCAGAGGCTGTGCTCGGGCAGTGACTGGGCAAGCCGACGGGCCAGCTCATCATGGGGCGAGGCCGGGACCGCCAGCAGCACACGCTCAGCCCGGGCGGCCAGGGTTTCCAGCGGATCACTCTCAACCCCGCTCTCCGGATCCCGGTCCCAACTGCTCACCGTCATTCTGTCTTTCAGTAGCTTGGCAAACATGCTGCCCATGGCACCACGGCCAACAATGAGCAGTTCCTTGGGCGCTGGCATGAAATTTCTCCTCCTGGACACTCTGATCAATCCATTCGCGCTCACAGTCAACAACATAGCATGCTGGCGGACTACCCTTCGCCGCTGGCCAGAAAGGCTCGGTCTGAGGACAATGGCGCTTTGCCCAATGAATCGGGAGTGGACTCATGAATATCTTCAGTCTCTGGATGCTCTGCCTGGCCGGATTCAATATGGCCCTTGCCGTGGGCCTGGGGGCCTTTGGCGCTCATGGTCTGCGGGCCAACGAGGACAGCCTGCCCCTGGAACGGGGGCTGGCGGTGTGGGAGACCGCTGTGCAATACCACCTGGCCCATGGCCTGGCCTTGCTCGGCCTGGCGGCGGTGGCGGTCTGGCTGGATTCAGCACTGCTGCGAACGGGGGGCTGGCTGCTGGTGGCCGGCATGCTGCTCTTTTCCGGCTCGCTCTATCTGATGGTACTTACCGGCTGGCGCTGGCTGGGCCCCATCACTCCCCTGGGTGGGCTGTGCCTGATCGGCGGCTGGCTGCTGATCATGACCGCTGCCCTGCGCTTGTCGTGGAACCAATGAAAAAACGCCCCGGTGCTGCCGGGGCGTTTTCTGTACCCAAGATTCGGATTCAAACCTGGTCACAGGTCTGAATTCGTTCCTCGATATCTTCCATGGTGATGGTATTGCCGTTGACGGTGATGCTGCCGTCACTGTGGTACTGAACTTCCATGGTATCGTTGCTATCTTCAGGCGTGACATTGAGCTGGCCACCCGTGATGCTGGGCTGATTGGTGGTCAGACCCTGGGCGGTCAGGGGCTGGACAGTTTCAAGAGTCGCCGCCCAGCTACAGGCATCCAGGTGCGTCTCAACGCCCATGAAGCCATCCACGCTGTATTCCACCTGACCACCGCCCAGCTCCTGCAGCTTGAATACTGCCCGGTCAGTGGTGCTGGTTCCAAAACGAATATGCATGTCAAAACCGCTGTCTCCAGCCATATTTGACTGCATCTGGATATCAGAGAACATGCGCATCTCCATGTTCTCGCCACCGCCCAGTTCAACGCAGCCGAAGCAGGCGTGCATGTACATCTGCTGACTGCTCTCCATGTTCATGCCAGCACCGTCCATGACACTCACATAGGCACCGGCATCCGCTGACTGGCCGGGACCGGGAGTGACCTCTCCAAACACGACCGATTCGGTGGGGGAGTGAGCCATGCGGATGTAACCACGGCTTTCGCTATAGAAATCCTGGGTATCCATGACGCAGTCAGCGTCAATCTCCACCATCTCCAGGCTACCGGTATAGCCAAAGGCATCCTCTACGTTGACATCAGAACCCGAGACGGTGCTTTCGCTGGTGTACAAGTGACCATCGCCGGTACATTGATTGGTAGCCGCTTGTTGCATGGCCCGGGCCAGCACACCCATGTCATCGTCTTCGGGATCATCGATAAAATCGTCGATTCCCTCGGCCATGCCGATGGCGACCATGGCAGCGGCAGCGGCATCGGCGTTATTCATGCCCACCGGCCCATCACTGCTGCTACTGGAATTACAGCCGAGAACCAGGAAGCTGGCGCCGACCAGCGTGAGAGCAATCTGCCCCGGGCGGGAGATCGGGTTGATGATTGAGTCGTTCATTTCGTTTCACCTCGTACTCTAGGTTTGCCGGAACTGCCGGGCGACACTGAATTGGCCGCCTTGCCGTCGTAAGCCATTCTACGGAGGCCTGGATACGGCACCACCCCCCCCAACGAGGCACCCCACCGGGGCGGCTCCTCTATGCCGGGACACCATGGCCGGGAATTGACGTGTCCCGGCGGCTATGAAAGGCTTCCGGCTGCATCGGGGCGGCCAGTGCCGCCCTCCTGGTCCACACAAGAATGAGATTTGTCGCAATGAAAGCCAGTGTGCAGTGGGTTGGTGAGGAAACATTTCTGGTCACATCCGAGAGCGGCCACCGGGTCGTCATGGACGGCAATCAGGGTGCCACCGCGCCCAGCCCCATGGAAATGGTGCTATTGGCCGCGGGAAGCTGTTCTTCCGTGGATGTGGTGGGAATCCTGAAAAAAGCGCGCCAGCGGGTGGATGACTGCCGTGTGGAGCTAAGCGCCGAACGGGCCGAGGGGCCACCGGCGGTATTTACCCGCATCCACATGCACTTCATCGTCAGTGGCAAGGACGTCTCGGACAAGCACGTGGAACGGGCAGTTCGCCTGTCGGCGGACAAATACTGCTCGGTCTCCATCATGCTGGGTCATTCCGTCAAGGTCAGCCATGATTACGAGGTCGTGGAAACCGACTAGCGGCAACAAACCAGGAATGGTGGCCGATGTATCAATCACATCCGCGCAGGATGTATTGGCTGACCATTTCCACCCGCTCCAGGGAGCGCTTGGCTCCCAGGTAACGGGTGAAGCGAAAGCGCTCCACCAAGGTCAGACCGCGGCGGGCAAAACGGGCCAGAAGATCCTGTAGCTGCTTACGCTCCCCGCGGGCGAGATACTCACGGACCAATGTCTCGATCAGCCGTTCGCGGGTGGGAATATCGAAATACTTGCGGAGCCTTCCCACCGACATCATGAAACCGAAAACGTCCCAGACCTGAATCAGCGGCAGATCGAAGGCCGTGGCGAGGCGTTCTTCGAAATCGATTCGGTAGATTTGCCCGTCGCCGTAGAGGAGGTTCTTGATCTGGGCCCCGCCGTGCCAATGGTCGGCTTCATGGAAGTCGGCGAGGGCAATCACTGCGTCTCGCAGCAGGGCCTCCCGTTCAGCCTGGTCGCCCTCGCGCAGGGCATTGCCGAACAAGATGCCGGGCACGCTCATGGCAAACCAGTAATCGCTCACCGCCTTCAGCTTCGGTGTCGCCACACCCGCGCGGTTGTATTGCATCAGCCGCGTGGCTTCGTGGTGGAGGCCTTCCTGGCGATCGGGCGCGATCACCGCACTCAATTTGACGGGATGGTGGCACAGGGGCTGGAGCAGGAGTCGCGTGAACCATGCCGTCACGCGCCGACCGGGGTTGCGCTGTGCCCGCTTGATGCACAGCTTCTCGCCCTGGTGCTCAATAAACAGAATCCGTTTGCGGCTGTTGGCGCAGGCCAGTCCCACGCGAGTGCTGAGTGCGGCGTCGGGGGCCGGCAACTGCTGAGATTCCCCTTCCATTTCCCTTCCTTTGGTGCTGATGATTGCAGCTGGCAGAGCCGCGAATGGGTCCGCCGGTCGGCCCCGCCGCTCAAGCCGGAGGCCCCGAAAAAACGCTAATGCTACCATCCCGCGGAAAACAGGGGAGTCAAGAGACGATGAAGGCTTTGGCGGGCGTGCGCGTACTCGACCTCAGTCGGGTGCTGGCCGGTCCCTGGTCCAGCCAGCTACTGGCGGATTTGGGCGCGGAGGTGATCAAGGTGGAACACCCTCACGGGGGTGATGAAACCCGTGGCTGGGGGCCGCCCTGGCTGGGCGGGGAGAATGGCGAAGACGGCCCATCCGCCTACTTTCTTGCCAGCAACCGGGGCAAGCGCTCGGTGGGTATCGATTTTTCCCACCCCCGTGGCCAGGAGCTGCTCAGGCAACTGGCCGCGGACAGCGACATCCTGCTGGAGAATTTCCGGCCGGGCCGGCTGGCTCGTTACGGCCTTGATTACACCAGCCTGTCGTCACTCAACCCGGGCCTGATTTACTGCAGCATTAGCGGCTTCGGCCAGACCGGCCCTTATCGGGAGCGGGCCGGCTATGACCTCTTGCTGCAGGCCATGGGCGGCTTGATGAGCATCACCGGCCCCCGTGACGACGAGGGCGGAGAGCCGGTCAAGGTGGGGGTCGCCCTCACCGATATCCTGACCGGTCTCTACGCCACCATTGGCTGTCTCGCCGCCCTGCGGGAACGGGAAGCCACCGGGCAGGGTCAGCACATTGATCTGGCCCTCATGGATGTCCAGGTGGCCACGCTCGCCAATCAGGCGATGAATTATCTGGTCGGCGGTCAGATTCCGGGACGGATGGGCAGCGCCCACCCCAACATTGTTCCCTACCAGGCTTTTCGCGCGGCCGATGACTGGCTGGTCCTGGCAGTGGGCAATGACGGCCAATTCCAGCGCCTCTGTCAGGTCCTGGATCAGGCGGACCTGGCCGACGATCCACGCTTTCGCCGCAATGCCGACCGGGTGGCAAACCGGGAACAACTTCTCCCCTTGATCGAGCAGGTCCTGGCAAAACAACCGCGTCGGCATTGGCTGGACCTGCTGGAAGCAGCGGAAGTCCCGGCCGGGCCGGTAAACGATATGGCGGCTGTATTCGATGATCCCCAGGTCCGTCATCGCGGCCTGGCCAGGACCCTTTGGCATGAGCGACTGGGCGGGGTACCGAGCGTGGCCAACCCACTGCTGTCGGGCACGAACTGGGCTGACTCCAGCAAACCGCCGCCCTTGCCAGGCGAGGACACGGAAACTACGCTCAAAGATAGGCTTGGACTGGATTCAGCCAGTATCGGTGCACTGCGTCGAGAGGGCATCATCCGCTAGGCGCAGGGCCGGGCCACCTTTCCGTGACGGACTGCCTGCCAAGCCGGGTTCATCACGCTGGACCGCTATACGCGGAAAGGGGGATTGATGCGCTATCTTGTCGCCGCCATGTCGGCT
Organism: Natronospira elongata; assembly: GCF_034931365.1. Taxonomy (NCBI): domain Bacteria; kingdom Pseudomonadati; phylum Pseudomonadota; class Gammaproteobacteria; order Natronospirales; family Natronospiraceae; genus Natronospira; species Natronospira elongata. The sequence continues at coordinate 6,782 of NZ_JAYGII010000052.1, read as the reverse complement.
GCCCTTGTCACCGGACTGATCTTTCTGCTCATGCAGACACTGGTGGATGTTGACGGGGAAACCGTGAACAAACCGGAGTCAGGCCCCGCCATTGACGTTGTTCGCGTGGACCGGGAAGAGCGGGTGGAGACCATCGACCGAACGCTGCCCGAACCGCCGGAACAACCCCAGGTACCGGAGACGATCGATGTCAGCCACGCCACCGAGTCGCCAGTGGATAAGGTGGAATTTCCCGAGCTCCCGGATACGCTGATCTCCGAAGGCATCCCCATCCCCGGGGGGCCCCTTTCCAGGGAGGGGCAAGGTGAACAGAACCTGAGCCCGGTGGTCAGGATCGAGCCGCAATGGCCCCGCCGCGCCGTGCTCGACGGCATTGAGGGCTGGGTGAAGATCCAGTTCACGGTAGGCCCCGATGGCTCCGTTGAGCAGCCCAGGGTGATCGAATCTCACCCGCCGCGACTGTTTGACCAGCAAGCCATGCGCGCCATCCAGCGCTGGCGATTCCGGCCCAGGATGGTGGATGGCAGGCCGGTGGAACAGACGGCCACTCAGGTAATTGAGTTTCGACTGGAGGATCGTTAAGCCAGGGCCTCAGCTTCAAGGCAATCAATCCGCCCGGGTCGGCCGCCAAGGCCGGTCCGGGCGGACTGTTTTCGGCCGACCACTTTCCGACAGACGGCGATGTCTGAATGGCCCCGGCAAGAACCGTTTACCGGAAAGCCGGTCTTAATCGGTGAGCGCCCATCCACCGGCCGGGCCATTGAAGAAATGGACGAAGCCCGGAGAGACAGCGCCTGACCCGGTCCGTCCCATGTGGCGGGGAGGTAGCTGTAATGAGAGTCCTGATCTCACTACTGGGAGGCGGCCTGGTAGCGGGCCTGCTGTTCGTTTTGATGCAGACCCTGATCGGTGTGGATGGCGATGTCTCCATTGATCGGATGGAAGGAGAAAAAATTCAGTTCATCCGCGTTGAGCGCGATGAACGGGTACGGGAGCGCCAGCGGCATCCCCCCGAGCCACCACCGGAACGGCCTCCCCCGCCCCCGACGCTGGACCTGGCCATGCAGCTGGACCTGCCACCGGCACAACACCAGCGGCAACTGGATATGCCCCGGCTGGAGGGCATAGCAGGCGGCATTCCCCTGGGCGGCATGCTGCATGGCGGAGTCCGGGATGAAGGCCGGGACGGTGATGTGATCCCCCTGGTGCGGATTGAGCCCCAGTGGCCACGGGAAGCCCTGATGCAGGGCATTGAAGGCTGGGTGCAGGTCGCCTTTACCATCCGCGCAGACGGCACCGTGGCTGATGCCCGGGTGATCGACGCGTATCCCCGGCGTGTGTTTGACCGTTCCACCCTGAGAGCCATCCAGCACTGGCGATTCGCACCACGCATTGTCGATGGACGACCGGTGGAGCGACAGGCGACTCAAACCATCGAGTACCGCCTCGAAGACCGCTAGCCCGCAGTCCAATAAGCCACTGGCCGGAGCTCCATGCCCCGGCCAGACCGGCAGCCTCCCTTGCCGCGATTGAAACGGCCTGTTAGTTTCCAGCGAAAGCAGGAGGCACCGTGAGCATGCCAATCTTTGGACTTAAAATCCCTGGGCCAGTCATTTGCCTGTTGGCAATCTCCTTGCTCAGTGGATGCGCGAGCATGACACCCTCTCCCACTCCCGGCGAAAGCCTGGCAGGCGACTATCAGCGCATGCTGCTGGAATCGGAAGGAGAATTGATCGAACCCTCCGATTCGACCCTCAAGGCCCAATGGCGGGGGCAGCCCAATGCCGGTGATCTGCGAAAACACTACGCCCGCCGCAAGGACTTCCACCAGCGTTGTGAGCTGAATCGGCCGGACGGCGAGTTCGCCCAGGCGATGGAAGACGGCCGCCCCGGTGCCGCCGGGGAGCTGATGCGGGACTGGCTGGAGTCCTGCCCGGTAGATGCCCAGGGGCATCTATATGCTGCCCTTGCCTATGAAGAGGCCGGCCTGGGGATCGCTTCCCGGCTGCATATGGACTGGTTTCTGGAAATCACAGACCGGGCGCTGGCAACCGGGGACGGGCGGAGCGCAGACACCGCCTTTGAAACCATTTCCATACAGGAAAGCCATGCCCTGCTGCTCAGACTGGGCCTGCACGGCGTGGAGCGAGAGTTGATCCGCGATGGCCAACTGATTGACCGGGTCATTGCAGAGGATTCCAGTGGCCAGCGCCATACCCTTTACTTCCATCCTCGCTGGCATTTCATCCGACTGCATGCCAGAGTTGCCGCGCCACAGGCCGAAAGCCCATAAGCCAAGGCGCTTTAATCAATAGCTCCGGGGGCATCAGGAATCCGAGACGGGCCGGGCCACTTTAACCCGATCACGACCTGCCTCCTTGGCTTGATACAGAGCCCCGTCAGCCCGCTGAAGCAGTCCATGCAAGTCTTCACTCTCCCCTAGGCTCGCCACCCCCAGACTGGCAGTGATGCCGCCACCTTCAGCATCATGACAATCCTTCACACGCTGGCGAATTCTTTCGGCCAACCGATAGGCATCCTCCGGGCAGCCATGGGGCACCAGAACCAGGAACTCCTCACCGCCCCAGCGGCATACGCTGTCTGACTCGCGCAGACACTCCCGAATCAGTTCGGCCACGGTACGAAGCACGTCATCACCGGCCGCATGCCCATATTGATCATTGATTGGCTTGAAATGATCCAGATCCATGAAAATAACGGAGAGGGGATGGCCGTAACGTCGAGCGCGTCGGATCTCACGCCCCGCCACCTCTTCAAAGCGATGCCTATTCCAGAGTCCGGTCAGGGCATCGGTATTTGCCAAGCGGAACAGCTCAGCCTGATGCTCACGGAGGCGCTCCTCCACGGCCATTCGTCTTGCAGCCTCTCGGCGCAGTCGATTATTGAGTCGCGCAAAATGAGCTGCCAGGAGACTGGCCAATAGCAGCAGGAAAAAACCGCCGGCTGCCATTCGATAAGCCATGGTGTAGTCCGTCGCACTCCGCGACTCATAGAGGAAGCCACCCAAATCAACCGGGCCGTCCGCGAATCCCAGCGCCACATAGCTTTCCGCAATACTCTGCCAACGACCTGGATTCATATGCCCCAGCGCCACCAGCTCCGGCATGATCAGTTCAGCCAGGCCCTCGGCTTCGAACTGCAGATGCGCCAATGAGCGTTCCGGCGCGTAGTTCGCCTGAATCATGGCGGCAGTCTTCTCGGGCTCGGCAAGTGCTCGTCGCCAGCCCTCCAGACTGGCCTCCAGGAAGGCATCCACCACAGCGGGTTCCTGATCAATCAATGACTCATGGGCGACCAGAACATCGTTGTAGAAGTTGACCCCATAGGCCCGAGGTTTGATCAAGTGATAGTCAATCCCCTTTCGCTTCAGCTGCCAGGGTTCATTGGTCTCGTAGGCGTCGTAGGCATCCACCCGCCCTTCTACCAGGTCATCCAGATCATGAGAGGTGGGCAGCAACTCAAGCTCATCCAGATCCACACCTTCCCGCCGTAACATGGCCAGCAGTTCGGCACTTTCATGGCCGGGCATGAGCATCAATCGCTTGCCCACAAGATCCAGCGGCGTGTGAATACCGGCATCGGCCCGAACCAGCCAGGCATTCGGCGAGGTCTGCATGATGGCCGCGAGCGCCACCACCGGTTCCCCTCGCATTCTCTCGATGACGACCCCACTTTTGGCAATGGCAAAATCCACTTCGCCGGCCAAAAGGGCCTCAAGGGGCTTGGCTGCATCGGGCCCACCTTGGATCAATCTTACGGACAGGCCAGCTTGCTCGTACAGCCCCTCCTGCTTGGCCACGTAATAGCCGGCAAACTGAAACTGATGCTTCCAGCGAAGCTGCAAGGTGATGTCGGGCTCAGCGGCATGGATCGATGTCGTCGCCAGTAGTCCGAGCAGAACCGTCCATGCGGCTCGGTGCAAGCATGCCACCAGGGCTTCAGCCATAGCGAATGCCCAGGGCCCGATAGAGATGGGCGAGCAACCACAGGGGCCCGATCATCAGGAACTGCAAATCCTGAAAAAAGGAGGGACTGCGACCTTCTATTCGATGGCCAATGAACTGACCAATCCAGGCCAGGACAAAGATGGCCAGGGCAAGGGCCCATAGGGGGACAGGGAGCTGGTCCAGCCCCCAGGTCACAACCAGGAGCAGGATGGAGAACAACAGCATGCCCAGTGCCAGGGCCGGGGACAACAAGAGATAGTAGAGGACGGCGGCCAGAAGAAAGAGGCTGGCCCAGTTGAATGGCGCAGCCATTGCCTGCAAGGGCTCGGGCACGGGTATGGACCAGAGCAGCCCGATCAGGCTAAGCACTATCAGGGGCACGCAGATCCAGTGGATCCGTTTGTTGACGGGGTGTCGGTGGCTCTCGCCATAGGCCTCCAGCCAATCCTGTACCGTTCTTGCCATCAGGGATTCTCCGAGTCACTCCATTGCAGCCTAGGCGGTAATGCTGCGCTGCTCAAGCGTCAATTCTCGCATCAGCCGGCAAGAAGCTGCTTTGTCCATTGGCGAGGGGGCATGGAGGGGCCCACCTGGGGGGATGTAAGGGGTGGAAATCTGTTTCACGCTGGGGTTGCCGGGAGCCCTGGATGGGCTTCAGATTTTTTCATGTAAGGGAGGAATTGTATGGAAATCAACAAGAAACGGGTTCTGGCCGGACTGTGTCTGGGTGGTCTGCTGACCCAGGGTTGCGCAACCCTGGAGCCGGAAACAGAAGCGGACTGGCAATCGGTGGTGGAAGTGAGCCGCCTGGCCGAGACTCATGTCAGCGATGATGGCAGTCGCCTGGTGGTGGGTAACCCCCGCAATCTCAATATTATCGATGGCCATGATGGTCAGGTGCTCGGTGGCTTCGGGGAAGCCGCCAACTGGCAGATGACGATCAGCGTGGGCGGGACCGAAGCCTACCGCCTGCGGGCGGAAAGCTCCAACGCCCTGGTTCTGCCCGAGGCGGACCTGGCCCTGATGTTTGACTACCACGGGGCACGAGAGCGCATCACCGCGGTGCATCTGAGTTCCGGCGATAAGGCCTGGCATTCCCAGGAATACAACTACAGCCTTCAACAGTACGAGCAAATCATCGGCGAGGCGGTCGACCGGGTTGCCGCCGCCCTGGGCGGTGAAGGGGAATCCACACTGGACCAGCGTAAACGGCAGCGTCATTTTGCCCAGCACCTGGCCAGGCCAGTGGACGATGGCGAAGGGCTTCTCCTCAAGACCTTTGACGGTCTGATCAAGCTGGATGCCAGCACCGGCTTCGAACTCTGGCGTCTGGAAGACTTCCAGGGTCCGGGCATCCGGTCGGTGGAGACATTGGACAATGGGGATTATCTGGTGCTGTCCACTGGCCGTGACCTGTCCCGGCTGCAGGCAGCGGAATCCTATCACCTGGCACGGATTTCCCCGGACGGAGAGGTCCGCTGGAAGCAGGAGCACAGTGGCCGCGACACCCATGGCATGCAGGTGGCCGAAGGCTATGCTGTGATCGATGCCTCTCCCATGCAGGTATTCCAGCTCAACGACGGAAGCAAGGCCTGGGAAGGCACGACCAACCGCCGCAGTGGCGAGTTCACCGACCGTCACTACCTGCCGGCACCGGAGCCCGCCATTCGGGACGGGGTCATCTATCACGTCGCCTGGACCCATGGCGAGGATGGTGACCTGGTCAGTGTCGGCGCCCCTCACCGGATTCGCGCCCTTGATCTGAGCAGTGGTGACATTCTCTGGGAAAGCGAGGAGACCAGTACCTACTTTGGTGATCTCAAATTCCATGGTGATCAACTGATCGCCTGGGGTGCCGGCCGCTATTTTGGCGACTCCAATGTAGGGGGTGCCGCCGGACTGTCACTGGAGAATGGCGAGGAACTCTGGCGGACCGCGGAAATGGAAACCCCCGGCCTGACGTCAGCGGCCCCCTATATCTCTGAGCCCATCGTGGATGGTCAGCGCAACATGGCCTTCGTCGCCGGCCCCGAAGTCCTCTACGCCGTTGATCTCAACAGCAATGAAATCGCTTATGAGCTCGACCTGAATGACATGGGCTTTGGCGACACCATGGGCCTGATGGCCAGTGATGACCGCATCGCCATCATTCACACCGGTGGTGTCGCAGCCATCAATGCCGACGACGGCACCGTCGCCTTCGACACCGAGACGGAGCACGTGGGTGACTTCCACCGGGGTGACGATCGAGTCGTGGTGCAAGTCCTGCCATCGGCTCTCATGGCCTTCTCCGAGGATGACAATAGCGGTGGTTTGCGTGCAGTGGACCTGCGCAATGGCGAAACCGGCCCGCTGGTCGCCTGGGAAGACCTCCGCAGCTTCCTCTTCGGCAGCTTTGATGATCGCCCGGTTGTCAGCGCCGACGGCCGCGCGGCCTTCTTCGTTGACGAGGATGGTCAAGTCTTCCGCTACCGGCTGTAAGCCCAGCAAATCACGGTGCCGGCGTGCCCATCGCGAGGCACGCCGGCGCTGAATATGCCCTTCATTCAGCTTGCACCCACTGTCACCGAATGGCGTTGCCACGCAGTGGGCCCGATCTGACTAGCGCTCCCGGGCCTCGTTGATGGAGTCCAGCTTGGCCTGGTATCGCTCGGCATAATGGGCCGGGCCAATGCTGCGGGCCCTTCCGAGGTAGCGGCTGGCGCGACGCAGGTTACCCAGCTCATATTCCACTCGGGCGAGAGCGAACTGGAACTCATGCTCGTCGGGATGCATGCGCACGGCCCGTCGGAAATGGCGGCGGGCTTCACTTAA
>NZ_JAYGII010000051.1:0-12587 GCF_034931365.1 Natronospira elongata | reverse complement strand
TGCGCCATGCTGGGACAGAGCCGGGAGGGTATACAGGGTCAGTTACTGGAAGCCATCGCTCATCCCGGTGAAGTAGAGAAGCTCGAGGATCGGCTGGAGGATTGTCTGGCACAGAAGAATGCCGTTTTCCAGCTTGAGCTGCGTCTTCGTCACCGGGACGGTCAGCCGGTCTGGGTTACCGCTACATTGACGCTGGTGCGGGATGAGAAGGGCAAGCCCCGTCACTTCATCTTTGTCGCTCAGGATCTTACTGAAGTGCGGGAGTTGGCTGAAGAGCTGGACTTTCACAGCCGACACGACCGGGTAACCGGCTTGCTTAATCGAACCGAGTTTGAGCGCCAGTTATGCCGCTTGATTGAAAGCAGCCGCCAGGAAGATCGTGAGCATGCCCTGTTTCATATGGATATCGACCAATTCAAGTTGGTCAATGAGACCGCGGATCATGCCACCGGCGACGACCTCCTGAGGCAGCTGGCCTTGCGTATACAGATGATGCTCGGTAGCAGCGAACGGATCGCCCGCCTGGGCGGGGACGAGTTTGCGGTGCTACTGCCGGATACCAGTTCGGAGCAGGCTTATCGCGTTGCAGATACATTGCGCAAAGCCGTGGAAGGGACGGAATTTCGCACCGCAGAGGGCGCTTTTCGAGTAAGCGTCAGTATCGGCCTGGTGCCCATCCGGCCGGATGCCGTCAGCGCCGGAGACGTTCTCAAGCAGGGCGATGCCGCCTGTTATGCCGCCAAGGATGAAGGCCGCAATCGCATCCATGTTTACCAGGCCGATGATGACCTTTTGCTGGACCGTCACGGTGAGATGCGATGGGTCAATCAGGTGGTGGCGGCTCTGGAAGAGGATCGCTTCGAGCTTCATTATCAGACTATCCGATGCATGGAAGACCCTGAGTGCTTGTGCCTGGAAGTCCTGCTCAGAATGGTTTCGCCGGAAGGTGAGCGAATCTCGGCAGGTCTGTTCATGCCGGCGGCGGAGCGTTACTCCGTGGCCCATCGGGTTGACCGCTGGGTGATTCAGCATGTGCTGGACTGGATCAAGGCGAATCCCGGCACTATGGAGGGCATTTCCCTGTTTACCGTCAATCTCTCCGGACGCAGCCTGGGCGACAAGTCCCTGCTGGATATGCTTTCTCGCCGGGTCATGGAGGCAGGCATTCCCACCGAGAAGCTCTGCTTTGAGATTACGGAGACCGCCGTGATTGCCAATCTTTCCACTGCCAGTGTCGCCATCAAGCGTTTACGGGAACTGGGTTGTCGTTTTGCGCTGGATGATTTCGGTATTGGTCAATCCTCCATGGCCTATCTCAAGAATCTGCCGGCGGACTTCCTCAAGATCGACGGCAGTTTCGTTCGCGACATCCTCGAAGACAGTCGGGATCGGGCCATGGTGGCCGAGATCAATGACCTGGGGCATATCACCGGCAAGCAGACCATTGCAGAGCATGTGGAATCGGCGGAAATTCTCGAGGTGCTCAACCTGATGGGGGTGGACATGGCGCAGGGCTATGCCATCAGCCGCCCCAGGCCGCTGTCGGAATTAGCCGGTTCCAATAGCTTCCCACAGGCCGGAGATCAAGGCGGATAAATTCAGGCGCTTTCCCCAGATCAATTATTCTATATTTGTTCGAGGTGTGTCCTCGCCGCCTCCGGACATGGCCTTTGTGAATTCTCCCGAAATCCTTCAGGATGCCATTCGAGGTCAAGCGGAGAGTTGTAATGGGTTCCAGTGAGTCGTCAGCAAACAAGCCGCGGGTTCAGCTTGAGCGGCTGCTCAAGTTGGCACGGGGTCTGCCGCCTTTGCCTATGGCGGTCGTTCACCCTGTGGACGAAGAGAGTCTGAGCGGTGCCCTGGATGCCGGACTGCAGGGGCTGATTGAGCCGGTACTTGTGGGGCCTGAACAGCGTATTCGGCGCTGCGCGGACAAGGCCGGCCTGGACCTGGGCCAGACTCGACTGGTGGATACCGAGCATAGCCACGAGGCCGCGGATACAGCGGCTGCCATGGCGGCCTCTGGCGAGGTGGCAGCGCTGATGAAGGGCTCGCTTCATACCCGGGAATTTATGGGGGCCATTGTCCCGCGAGCGGTCGGGTTGCGGACCGGGCGGCGGATGAGTCATGTCTGGGTCATGGATGTTCCAAGTTACCCCCGGCCATTGCTGATCACCGACTCCGCCATCAATATTCGCCCGGACCTGATGACCAAGGCCGATATCGTTCAAAATGCCATTGATCTGGCCGCCGCCATGGGCACCGCGAATCCCCGGGTGGCCATCATCTCCGCCACCGAGGAGGTCAATCCCTCCCTGCAATCCACCGTGGATGCCGCGGCCCTGTGCAAGATGGCCGAAAGGGGGCAGATCCGGGGCGGTCGGCTGGACGGTCCCCTGGCCTTCGATAACGCCATCTCCGAGGAAGCGGCAGAGGCCAAGGGTATTGGCGGCGAGGTGGCAGGTCGGGCCGATATTCTGTTGGCGCCCGATGTGGAGTCGGCCAATATGCTGGGCAAGCAGCTTCATTACCTGGCCGGGGCCGATGCTGCCGGTATTGTTCTCGGCGCCCGAGTGCCCCTTGTCCTCACCAGCCGGGCCGATGACCGCTTCGCCCGCCAGGCCGCCTGTGCCATTGCTCAGTTGATGCACAAGGCCGAGCAGGAAGGCCGCGACCGAGCCCTTCGGGAGCGTCAGGGCCTATGAGTGAGGCGCGGCTCCTGGTTCTCAATGCCGGTTCCTCCAGCATCAAGTTTGCGGTTTATGGCATGGCCGCTGAATCCCCTGCCTGGCATGGCCAGGCGGAGGGCCTCGGGGGGCGCAAGCCACAGCTGCTGATTCATGATGGCAACGGCGGCACCCCTGAGGTTCGAAAACTTCAGGATGGCAGTCACGAACAGGCCCTGCGCTGTCTGTTGGAATGGCTGGACCAGACGGTCGGCCACCAGTCCTTGCGCGCTGTGGGTCATCGGGTGGTCCATGGGGGCATCCGTCATGCGGAACCGGTTCATCTGGATTCGGAATTGCTGGACGAGCTGGATGATCTGTCGGGGCTGGCGCCCCTGCATCAGCCTCATAATCTCTCCGCCGCCCGCCACTTGATGAAACTCCGGCCCGAGCTGCCCCAGATTGCCTGTTTTGACACCGCTTTTCATCGCAGCCAGCCCTGGGTCGCGCAGCAGTTCGCCCTGCCGGCGGAATGGCAGGAGCGTGGGGTGCTGCGCTATGGCTTTCATGGTCTATCCTATGAGTTCATCGCCGGTGAACTACAAAGAATTGATCCGGCATTGGCCGAGGGTCGGGCGGTGGTTGCCCACCTGGGGAATGGAGCCAGCCTCTGCGGGATCAAGGGCGGTTTGAGTCAGGCGACCAGCATGGGCTTTACTGCCCTGGATGGTCTGCCCATGGGCCAGCGCTGCGGGGCCCTGGACCCGGGTGTTGTGCTGTATCTGATACAGCAGCAGGGTCTAAGCGTGGAGGCGGTTCAGGACCTGCTCTATCACCGCTCCGGCCTGCTGGGCATGTCCGGGGTCAGTCATGACATGCGGGAATTGCTGGCCAGCGATGAGCCGGCCGCGGCCCGTGCAGTGGCTGTGTTCTGCTACCGCGCGGCCCGCGAGATCGCCTCGCTGGCTGCCGCTCTGGGAGGTCTGGATGGATTGGTTTTCACTGCCGGCATCGGTGAGAACTGCCCGCCGGTCCGCAAGGCCATCGTGGATCACCTGGACTGGCTGGGTTTTAGCCTCGATGAGGATGCCAATGCATCCAATGCCGCGCGGATTCATTGTGCTGACAGCCGGCCTGTATATGTTCTGGCCACCGACGAGCAGGCTGTCATTGCCCGCCACACTCGCGAGCTCATGGCAACCATCCAGGATTGAGCCCCATTGCGCCGGGAACTTGTCACCCTCGCGGTCTTCATAAGACCTTATACTGTCCGAAATTGGACTGCCTGGCAGTGAACAATTCCAGGGCCCTCACGAGGCTTGAGTACCGGGACTTTCCATGACCGATCGTCTGAAGCAGTATTTCAACGTCCGCCGTGACGAGTTGCTCTCCGTGATTCTCGCCGGGCTGTTCTTCTTCTGTGTGCTGACTGCCTTGATGCTCTTGCGTCCCGCTCGCGAGGCGCTGGGGCTGCAAGGTGGCATCGAAGCGGTGCGCTGGTTATTCGTGGGCACCGCCTTCATTACCCTGCTGGTGAACCCGCTGTTTGGCGTTTTGGTCAGTCGCCTGCCAAGACTGTATTTCATCACCGCCACCTATGCCTTTTTTGGCCTCAGCCTGATCGGTTTCTATTTTCTGATGGTTGCCACCCCGGATGTCATAGGCGTGACCACCGGTCAGGTCTTCTATGTCTGGTTCAGTGTGTTCAACCTTTTTGTCACCATGGTCTTCTGGGCGTTGATGGCGGATCGCTTCTCCCTGGAGCAGGGCAAGCGACTGTTCGGCATGATCGCGGTGGGTGGCACCTGCGGTGCCATCTTTGGCCCCTGGCTGGCCTCCTTGTTGGCCGAGCCTTTTGGCACCCCGGTACTGCTGTTGGTCTCCACGGCATTTCTCGGGCTTGCCGTGGCCATGGCATGGGCGCTGGCCATGCAGCAACCGGAGAAGCCGCAGCCCGGTGCGGAGCTGGATCCGGATGCACCGCCAGCGGTGGATGAACATGCGGTGATCGGTGGCAGTGCCTGGGCCGGTTTCAAGGCGGTTTTTCAATCCCGCTATCTCATGGGTATTGCCGCCTATGCCGTGATTCTCGCCATCATGGCCACCTTTCTTTACTTCACGCGCTTGCAGATGGTCGCCGCCCTGGGCGATGACATGGACTATCGCACCACCATCTTTGCCCGGATTGATGTCATTACCCAGGTAGCCACGCTGATTCTCCAGGCCTTCATTGCCGGCCATCTCATGCGCCGGCTGGGTGTTCACATCACCCTGATGCTGCTGCCCCTGACAGCCGCGCTGGGTTTCATCGGCCTGGCCCTGGTTGCTTCCCTGGCCGCCTTGATCATCTTCGAGGCCTGTTTTCGCGCCGTGCAGCGTGCCATACAGCGTCCGGCCCGGGAGACGCTGTATACCGTGGTCAGCCGTGAAGACAAGTACAAATCCAAGGCATTTATCGACACCTTCGTCTATCGTGGTGGTGATGTGGTGGGGGCTCAGGTAGAAGGCCTGCTCGGGCGTTTGGGCATGGGCCTGGCCGGGATCGCCAGTGTTGCCGTGCCCCTGGCTTTGGTCTGGGCCGGTCTGGCCCTGTGGCTTGGGCGGGCACAGCAAGGACTGGTTGGGCGTCTGCCCGTTCCCCAGCAGGATGGACCCGGTAAAATGGCCGCTGCTGCGCGGCGGTAAACAGATCCTTCGACAAGGTGAGGAGATCATGATGATCACACGACGCGAGTATCTGAAGCTGTCCATGGCAGCCGGTGTAGCCCTGGCAATCAAACCCGGCATCATCTGGGCCGGAGATCGTGATCTGCCAATGATCACCCGCACCATTCCCGGCACTGATGAAGCCGTCCCGGTTGTGGGCCTGGGTAGTTCGGCTACCTTCCGCAGCGTTGCCGAAGCCGGTGAATACGATCGCATCAAGGCCGTGTTCGAGAAACTGGCGGGGCATGAAAATAGTGTCTTCGATACCGCGCCCGGCTATGGTGGCTCCGAGGAAGTGGCCGGGCGCCTGGTCAATGAGCTGGGCATACGCGACAAAGTGTTCTGGGCCACCAAACTCAATGTGGCGCCCCGCGGCGGTGGCAGTGCCGACCCCGAGGCCGCCCGAGAACAGCTGGAGCGCTCTTTCGACTTTGTGCGCAAGGATCCTATCGACCTGATTCAAGTGCATAATCTGGGTGACGTCGAGACCCAGATTCCCATCCTCAAGGAATACAAGGAAGAAGGTCGCATCCGATACATTGGTGTGACCACGACCTTCCCACGCCAATACGAGCAGCTCGAATCGGTCATGAAAAACTACGAGCTGGACTTTATCGGGGTGGATTACGCCATCGACAACCACACCATGGAGGAGCGCATCTTTCCCATGGCGAAGGACAAGGGTATCGGCGTGCTGGTCTATGCGCCCTTTGGCCGCACCCGTTTGTGGGAGAAGGTGGACGGCAAGGAAGTCCCCGATTGGGCGGCGGAATTTGACGCCCATACCTGGGGCCAGTTCTTCCTCAAGTGGGTCGTTGCCAACCCGGTGGTTACCGCAGCCACGCCGGCCACCAGCCGGGCCCGCCATATGGCCGACAACATGGGTGCCGCCCTGGGCAAGCTGCCGGATGAAGAGATGCGTGCACGCATGGTTCGGCACATCGAGTCCTTGTAGGTTCTATTGAGGATGGTCCGGATTCGAAGAGTGGATATAATCGAGGCACCCCCATCGCCACCGGTGCGGGGTGTTTCTTTTTTCTGCAAAGGGAGACAGCATGGAATCATCAAGAACAAGAATCATTGCCATTGCCGCCAGTGCGGGTTTGATGCTGGGCCTGATGGCCTGTGGGTCGGATGAAGAGGAAGGGGTAGCCGTATCCGAGGCGCAGCCCGAGGAGCCCATGGCCGTATTTGATATTGCCGGGCACTCTCATCGCCTGCCTATCCGCTGTTTTGTGAGTGATCGGCAAATGGCCATCTCGCCAGCGGACGCCGATGGCGAGGAATATGACCTGCCTGAGGGTATGAGCAGCCTTTCCCTGTCGGGAGATTTTACGGCTGAGCGAAACCAGATCGTGGTCATGGCCATGTCAGACAGTGACGATCCCCGTCACTACTATCACTGGGTGGTACGTGATGGCGACAATGCCCTGGGTGAGTTCAATGCCCTGGAGATTGATCGTGAGGCCGGCAGCGTGCGTGCCGAGGCGGTCTTCCACAACCAGGCCTATGACTCCGATGACTCCCTGTTCGGGCGCGGCGAGGAACAGCCGGGTACCGTCACCATCAGTTGCTAAACGTCCAGGTCACGCCTGTCGGTCGAGTGGCCGGCAGGCGGGCCGACTTAGCCTTCCGGCAGAGCCGGAGAGCGCTTGACCACCCCATAGGCGAAGCTGGTGTCGATTGAGCCGATTCCCGGAATGGTGTGGATGGTGTCGCGCACGAAGCGCTCGTAGTCGTCCAGGCTGTGGGTCACCACTCGCATCAGATAATCCCGCTGGCCGGTCATCAGAAAGCAGTCGATGATCTCGTCGATCTCCTTCACCCGCTGCTCGAACTCCTTCACCGTGTCTGTATCGTGCCGGGCCAGGGCAATGCGGACGAAGACCGTGATGGGGTAGCCATAGGCCTTCTGATCCACCACCGCCGTGTAACCCCGGATCACCTTCTGCTCCTCCAGCCGCCGTACCCGGCGCAGGCAGGGCGAGGGGGAGAGGTTCACCCGCTGGGCCAGCTCCTGATTGCTCAAACGGCCATCCAGTTGCAGCTCACGCAGGATTTTGCGGTCAATCTTGTCCATATCCCCTCTCGATTGGCAGAATCTGCCAAAAGACTGCGCCTTGGCGCCATGAATTGCAAGCAAATGCCCCGAAATAGGGCATAGCATCAGGGCATCGCCAACGGAAGACAGTCGCAAGACGACGGGAGCAGCACCATGGCCGCAGACAAGCACTCGGGTTTCGCCACCCGCGCCATCCATTACGGATACGACCCCCTGGAAGAGCAGGGCGCGCTCACCCCGCCCATGCACGTCACCTCCACCTTCGCTTTTGACAGTGCCGAGCAGGGCGCGGCCCGCTTCGCCGGTGAAGAGGCGGGTCATTTCTATTCCCGCATCTCCAACCCCACCGTGGAGCTGCTGGAAAAGCGCATGGCCGCCCTGGAAGGGGCCGAGGCGGCCCTGGGTTTCGCCAGCGGAATGGGCGCCATCACTGCCCTGATGTGGAGCTTCCTGCGCCCCGGCGATGAGCTGATCGCCGACACCACCCTGTACGGCTGCACCCACGCCTTCTTCAACCACGGCCTGACCGAGTTCGGCATCAAGGTTCGGCATGTGGATCTCTCCGACCCGGCCAATCTGGAAGCCGCCATCAGTGAAAAGACCAAGATGGTCTACTTCGAAACCCCGGCCAACCCCACCATGGATCTGGTGGACATCGAGGCCGTCTCGACGATCGCCAAAAAGCACGGCGCCCGCGTGGCCGTGGACAACACCTACGCCACCCCGGTCAACACCCGCCCCATCGAACTGGGAGCCGACTTCGTCGCCCACTCCGCCACCAAATACCTGGGCGGCCACGGCGACCTGGTGGCCGGCGTGCTGCTGGGCAGCGAGGAAGACATGTTTCATGTCCGCCTCACCGGCCTGAAGGACTTCACCGGCGCGGTCATGTCCCCCTTCACCGCCTTCCTGCTCATGCGTGGCCTGAAGACCCTGGAAGTGCGCATGGAGCGCCAGGAAAGGAACGCGATGGAAGTGGCCCGCTGGCTGGAAGCCCAGCCCATGGTGAAGAAGGTCTACTACCCGGGCCTGGAGAGCTTCCCCCAGCACGAGCTGGCCAAGAAGCAGATGCACGGCTTCAGCGCCATCATGGCCTTTGATGTGGAGGGCGGCGTGGAAGCCGGCCGCACCCTCATGAACAGCCTGCAGATGATCCGCCGCGCCGTCTCCCTGGGCGATGCCGAAAGCCTCATCCAGCACCCGGCCAGCATGACCCACTCCGTGCTCAGCCCCGAGGAACGCGCCGAACACGGCATCAGCGACGATCTCGTCCGCCTCTCCGTCGGCCTGGAAACCCCGGCCGACATCATCGCCGACCTGCAACAGGCCTTCGACAAGATCGACCAAAAAGTCGACCTCCGCAAGGCCGGCTGAACCCGCCTAAACCTGCACGCACTGCGGCCCGGGACACTGAAGCGTGTTCCGGGCCGTGTTTTATGCTGCCTGGATATTTCTCCCACCACTGCTATAATTTGTCTTATCTGTAAGACGTCAACCTTTATATGTCTTATATATAAGACAAAGTGAGCCAGCGTGGCAGGAGCTCGAACACATGCCTACTCCCATTACACACGGCAGGCGATTCGGCTGCTGGGTGTTCTGGTGCGTACCGGCCGGTTGGAAAAGCGTATGACGGCCCAGGAGTTGAGTGAGCGGGCCGGTATCTCCCGGGACATGCTTTACCGCATCGAAAAGGGCGACCCCCGGGTGCAGCTGGGGGCGGCCTTCGAAGTGGCCGCCATTGTCGGCGTGCCCCTGTTCGAGGCCGAGCCCGGGCCTCTAGACGCCAGGCTCCGCGCCGCCACAGACCGGCTTGCCCTCCTGCCCAGCGCTGTCCGCAAGTCACCCGGGAAGGTGAAAGATGACTTCTAGCTCGCCCCGGGAAGTCTATGTGTGGATTTGGCTGCCGGGCCAGACAGGACCCGTGGTAGCCGGGCGGTTAGCACCAAGCCCAGCAGGGCTGCAATTCAACTACGGGCAAAGCTATCTCCAGCGGGATGACGCGATTCCTTTGTACTGGCCAGAATTGCCGCTGCAGTCTGGACTGCTTCCATTGCGTCCGGGTTTGTCCATGCCTGGCTGCCTGCGTGATGGTGCGCCGGACGCCTGGGGCCGCCGAGTCATCCTCAACCGTTTGTTTGGCGACTCGGCCGGTGGGGTTGACCCCGGCGTTGTCGATGAACTGACTTACCTGCTGAACTCGGGTTCCGACCGTGTTGGCGCCCTGGATTTCCAGGCATCCGCCCATGAATATCATCCCCGCCTGGGGGGTGAGGCCAGTCTGGAGCAATTGCAGGAAGCAGCATCTCGGATCGAGCAGGGCCAGTCATTGCCGCCCGCGCTTGAGGAGGCGTTACTCCACGGCACTTCCTTGGGTGGAGCACGCCCCAAAGCCCGCATTCAGGCGGATGGTCGACAGTACATCGCCAAGTTCTCTAGCAGCACGGACGTGATCCCCACCGTCAAGATCGAGTTTCTCGCCATGCGTCTCGCCGCCCGTTTGGGGTTGAATGTGGCACAGGTGGAACGCCGTGAAGTAGCCGGGAAGGATGTGCTTCTCGTAGAGCGCTTTGATCGCCCGGGCGGCAAGCGAGTGGGTGAGCGCCGAATGGTCGTCTCCGCCCTTACGATTCTGGAGCTGGACGAAATGTTGGCCCGATATGCCAGTTACGAAGATCTGGCCAACATCATTCGCCATCGCTTCCATGAACCCCGTGCCACCTTGCGAGAGCTTTTCGGTCGTCTGGTATTCAACATCCTCTGTGGCAACACCGACGACCACGCCCGAAACCATGCCGCTTTCTGGGATGGTAACCACCTGGCGCTCACCCCTGCCTACGATATCTGCCCCCAGGCTCGAACTGGCAACGAAGCCGCACAGGCCATGCTGATTCAAGGCCAGAATCGAAACAGCCAACTCGACCTCTGCCGACGGGCCGCAGGGCAATACCTCCTGACACCGGAACAGGCAGACGACATCATCCAGCAGCAACGCCAAGGCATCCATGATCATTGGGCAGTAACCTGCGATGAGGCCGGGCTATCTGCTGCAGAGCGTCAAATGCTATGGGGTCGTCAGTTCCTCAACCCGTATGCGCTGGGTAAATGAGGGGAAAGCGGTTGCGAGCTCCACCGGGCAATCTGCGACCTGGCGGACCCGGGTACCGACAGCTACACTGAAGTGTAGTTATTAAAACCGAGCACAGGGAGTCGTGCGATCAAACCCCGAAAGCCACCGCCGCCTGAACCGTCATATCATCTCCATCGGACTGCGTACCCCGGCAAAGCCCGTCCCGAGGACATGGGTATAGATCTGAGTTGTGTTCAGGTCCGTATGCCCCAACAACTCCTGCACGGTGCGTATGTCCGCACCCCCGCGCAGCAACTCCGTAGCGAAACTGTGCCGGAAGGTATGGCAACTGGCAGGCTTGCCAATCCCACAGGCTCGAACCGCCTGCCTGACCCGGCGCTGAACCGCACTCACATGCAAGTGATGACGAACCGCCCGGTCCTCGTCGTCCAGACTCAGGCCCGGCGCCGGAAACAGCCATTGCCAGGGCAGGGAAGTCGCCGCATTGGGATACTTGCGGGCCAAGGCAAAGGGCAGGGAGACGGGCTGGCGCTTATCAAGTGGCGTTCGCCGCCATTGCGTCTCAACCCATTGCATCCTTTCCCTGAGCATCGCCGCAACGGCAGTCGGCAGTATCGTCGTTCTATCCTTGCTCCCCTTACCATCCCGAACCGTCAGAACGGCACGCCTCAGGTCCACATCCTTCATTCGCAACCGAGCCGCCTCCGTCACCCGCAGCCCGCTGCCGTACATCAAGGAAACCATCAACTGATAGGGTGCCTCCAGCCCCCGTATCACCGCCATGGCCTCCTCGTGACTGAACACCACAGGCAAGCGCCGTGGCCGCTTCGCCGGTCGTATGCCCTGGATCTCTCCAAGCGGCCGCTCCAGCACCGCACGATAGAGAAACACCAGCGCATTCAGCGCCTGGCTCTGAGTCGAAACCGCCACATGCCGCTCCGTTGCCAGGAAGCTCAGGAACTCCGCCACCTCCGCCTCCCCCATCTCCAGCGGATGGCGCATACGATGAATGCGAATGAAATAGCGAATCCAGTACCAGTAACTCTTCTCCGTCTGACGGCTGTATCGCCGAGTGCGAATCACCCGCCGCAGCTGCTCCCGCAAGCGCGGCCGATTCGCCTCGCCTTCCTGGCCCGAAGCAGACGGCCCCGCAGCCGCAACCGATTCCCCTTCAGATCGCAACCTACCCATCTCGCCACCTCCCTTTTGGCGCCTGTATGGATATACAGTATTATTGAGAAGGGCAAATGCGACTGTCAAGGTATCCCCATGGGCGGATACCAAAGGATTGCGCTATGTTATTGAAAGAAGGAAAAAACAACCGGAAACCAGACAACCTGGCCCCGGACTTATCGAGACAGCGCGTTATCCCCGATATACGCGCCAGACGTACAATCAGCTGTTATCTGCTTGAGGAATTGGATTGATGAGCCAACAAATAAAATTTCAACTTCCAAGTGTCGCAGCTCTTATCGTACTAATTGCGGGCTGTTCTAGTACCGCACCAACGGTAGATGATCGAGGATATGTGGCGCTTTCTGGGCAGCCTTCAATTACTTTTCAAACGAGTGGTTGGAGCTACACTAATACAGAAAATCCATTTATATTGACGCCCGACTATCTCACGAACGCAATGGTTGGTTTTAGTCGTTTGGAACCCGGTCAACCTATATTGCGTGGTGGCCCTCCGGTCCCAGATCAGATCAACGACAACACCATAAAACAAGCATTTGAGCATAAACTGGAGAACCAAAATAACCTAGGTATTGAAACCAAGAATATCGGGTCCTATTCAGTTGTTATAGCTTCCTACGAAGATGAAGAGAAATACCGTCAGGAATATGGCTTCGAGCTTGGCGGAGTCCTCCTCCATGTGATAGTTGTCGCCAATCATGGGCAATATGCGAGGGATGCGGAACAGGTAGCAAGAACTGCTATTGAAAGCATGGTGCAGAATGCGAGCCGCAGATAACCAGTCGCTCGAGTTCGCTCCGGCCCTGTTCGGGCCTACGCCGGACGGGTTTTCCGCTCCGCTACAAACCCGCCGCTCAGCTCGGCGTTA
>NZ_JAYGII010000050.1:0-13134 GCF_034931365.1 Natronospira elongata | reverse complement strand
CGCGCCTCGCGAGCGAAAAAATCCCGTTGGCTGCGGGCGTGAATGGATTGATCAGAGGTTCCCTAACATAGCTTCCAGCTGCCCATCCAGGCCACGGGCGTCTTCCACCGAAAGCTGAAAGGCCATGCCGCTGCCTGACCGGGTCTCGAAACCGCCGCTCTCATTGATGGCGTTCAATACCTTGCCCGCCAGTTTTGCTTCCACCGCAAACAGCAGCACATCGCATTGCGCCACCAGCTCCAGGCCGAAGAATGTTCGGTGGCGGTGCCGGCCTTCCCCGCGGGCATTGTTGATGACCGTGCTGCCGGTCGCGCCGGCATCTCGGGCGGCATTCAACACCTTTTCGGTGACGTCATCATTCACCAGGGCGATGATCAGTTTCAGATTCATGCTGACGGCCTCCATGATTGTCCCGCCGCTGCTGCCAGTGGGCGAACTGGGCAAAGGCGAGAACGGAGATGATCGGGAAAACGACGGCGAAGGCAATCATGCCAAAGCCGTCCATCAGTGGACTGCGACCGGGCAGGTTGGCAGCCAGGCCCAGACCCAGGGCGGCGACAATGGGTACGGTCACGGTGGAGGTGGATACACCGCCAGAGTCATAGGCAAGTGGAATCATGTGTCTGGGGGCGAACAGGGTTTGAAGGATGACGATGCAGTACGCACCCAGAATGAAATAGAGCAGGGAACCACCGGTAATGATCCGGAAGGCGCCAATGGCAATGCCGATACCCACCCCGACCGCGATGGCAATGCGCAGGCGGTTGGCATGGATGGCGCCACCCGAGAGCTGATTCGCCTTCATGGCCACGGCAATGACCGCCGGCTCGACCATGACTGCCGCCGCCCCCATGCTGAAGGCAAAAAGATAAACCCCGTAATAGGCGCTCCAGTGAGCAATGGTATCGCCAGTGGCCGCCGCGCCCGAGACAAACTCAGGGTCGGTCAGTTGCTCGGCCATGGATCGGCCCAGGGGAAACAGCGCCTGCTCCAGACCCATGAGGAAAAACACCAGACCGGCCACCACGAACAGCCCCCCCTTGAGCATGCGCCAGGGCTTGTTCAGCCGCCGACGCAGCACCAGGAACTGGAACACCAGGATGACCAGCAGAATGGGGGCCACATCCCGCAGCGTTTCCAGTAGCGTTTGCTGGAGCACATCGTGAAAGGGAGGCAAACCGTCCATCAGAACAGCCCCCCATAGATCATGACGAACATCATCGGCGTCAGGGACGCAAAGGCGATTAGGCCGAAACCGTCCACCGCCGGGTTGCGCCCCCGAATGGCCATGGACAGGCCTACACCCAGGGCAGTGACCAGCGGTACGGTAATGGTGGATGTGGTGACCCCGCCGGCGTCATAGGCAATGCCGACAATCTCTTCCGGGGCAAAGCCGGTCATGGCAACCACGATGCCGTAGCCGCCGATGATCAGATAATGCAGGGGCCAGCCCTTCAGAATGCGGATGACGCCCAGCACAATGGCCAGGCCCACGGCCAGGGCGACGGCAATCCGCAGCCCCAGGGCCCAGGCCGCCATGCTGTCCGCGTCGCCGGCAATCCGACCTTCCTCGGCGGCCACGGCGGCGGCTTCCCCGGCAATGGCAATCAGTGCCGGTTCGGCAATGGTGGTGGCAAAGCCCAGGGAAAAGCCGAACAGTAATAACCAGAACACACTGCCCTTGCGGGCAAAGGCCTGTGCCATGGACTCGCCAATGGGAAACAGCCCCGTCTCCAGGCCATGCACAAAGAGTGTCAGGCCGATGATCACGAACAGCATGCCCTGAAGCAGGGCGAGGGCATCCGGCAGGGGTTCGCCAATGACAACCAACTGAAAGAAGGCCACGACCCCGGCAATGGGCAGAATATCGCGGCTGCTCTGCAGCAGGCTCTGGATGATGCCCTTGCCGGAAGCGTCCAAGTTCTGCCTCCCTCCTGGCCTGTGTCTTGGGTTGCCGGGCATGGCCCGCTATAGTCAGAGCCAGTGTAGCCAAGGAGGCGTGAGCATGGCGACTTTCTCTCGCATCATGGCAGCGACGGATTTCTCTGATTCATCGCTGGAGGCGGTTCGCCGAACCGCGGCCCTGCTCAAGGCCGGGCAGGCGGAATCCGGCTGTATTTTGCATGTGACCGAAGCCGGCATCATGGAAAGCCTGCGGCAATTGCTGGGACAGTCGCCCGACCTGTCCGCCGCGCTTGAGCAGCGACTGCAGGCGCTGGCCAAGGACATCGCTGACGAGACCGGGGCAATACTGGAAACCCGCTTGCTGTCGGGCCCCATCGCCCGCTCCCTGGCCGAGGCCATGACGGCGGAGGATCTCATTGTGCTGGGCTCACAGGGCAGTCATCGTGCCCGGGAGCTACTGCTGGGTACCACCGCCCAGCAGCTTGTCTATCACAGCCCCGGTGCCGCATTGGTGGTGCGTCGGCCCGCTTCCAGCAGCTGGCGCAAGGTGCTGGTCGCCACGGATTTCTCGGAACCATCACGCCGCGCCCTCGAACGAGCGGTGCAGTTGGCGCCCGAGGCCGAGATTGAGCTGGTGCATGTCTATGCTTCGCGCTTTGAGCCAAGCATGCATTATGCCGGCGTGGATGAGACGCTGGTTCAGGAATACCGGCAACGCGCCCGCCTGGAGGCGGAACGGGAAATGCGGGCCTTTATGGAGGCGAGCGGTGCGCCAGCGGTCAAGAGCCGGCTTGAATCCGGTTATGCACCGCACCGACTCCGTGACATGGTCAGTGAGGATGAAATAGACCTGTTGGTTGTGGGCAAACAGGGGCAGTCCATGACACGGGACCTCATGCTGGGCAGTGTCAGCATGTCGCTGCTTCAGCGTGCCGATTGTGATGTGCTCGTTGTCAGCTAGTTGTCTTGCGGCAGCCCGCGACAGCGTTTGGTTTCCCGATGGTTTGAAAACGAGGACTTCCAGTAACAGCCAGCCCATGCCGGCGTCTGATCAGGGGTTTCCTTAACCCGGTAGGTGATCCGGGCGGGCGTTCCACACAGACGCCTGTCTGATTCTGATCCCCTGGTCCTTTGCTGCTGTTACGGTGTCCTCATGCCAGACAAGTCGTCCTCCGTTTTTCCTGCTTTTTCATCCCGCCTGGGTTTCATTCTCGCCGCCATCGGTGCCGCGGTGGGGCTTGGCAATGTCTGGCGCTTTCCCTATGAGGCAGGCGAGAACGGCGGCGGGGCCTTTGTGCTCATCTATCTCATCGGCATGGTGTTGGTGGCAGCCCCCATATTTCTCTGCGAGGCCCTGATCGGGCGTCGGGGCCGGGGCAGCCCGCCAACCGCGCTGCTGCGCCAGGCCGTCGAGCATGGCCGCAGCCGGGCCTGGCGGATCCCGGGTCTGCTTGGCGTGATCGGGGCACTGGTGTTGATGAGCTTTTATTCGGTGATTGCCGGCTGGTCGCTGCATTACATGCTGGGTGCCGGCGCCGGGCATTTCACCGGCCTGGATGCGGACGCGGCGCAAAGCTATTTCGCTCGCCTTCAGGGCTCACCGCAGTTGCTGTTGCTGTGGCAGGGCACCTTCATTATGGCGACCATGGCCATCGTCGGTCTTGGCGTCAATCGCGGCATTGAGCGGGGCATGCGGCTGATGATGCCGTTGCTGGCCTTGTTGCTGATTGGCCTGGTTGTCTATGCCTTTGTGGCCGGGGAAGGGCGGATGGCCCTTCATTATCTCTTCGCGCCGGACTTCTCGGCCATTACCCCCGAGGTGGCTTTGGCCGCGGTGGGCCAGTCCCTGTTCAGCGTGTCCGTGGGTCTGGGTGGCATCATGATGTACGCCGCCTACCTGCCCCGGGGCGCCTCCCTGCCGGGTTCGGCGGCCTATGTGATTTCCGCCGATACCGCCGTGGCTTTGCTCGCCGGTCTCGCGATCTTTCCGATTGTCTTTGCGCATGGCCTGGCACCCGACAGCGGCCCGGGCCTGATCTTCATTACCCTGCCACTGGCCTTCGGGGAAATGCCCTTCGGCAACCTGGTGGGATTCGCCTTCTGTTTCTTCCTCTTCGTGGCGGCTTTGACATCATCAGTAGCTCTTTATGAGCCCATGACCGCCTATCTGGGCGAGCGTGGTGTCAGCCGGCGGCTGGGCGTCGCGGTAGCCGCCTCGCTTAGCTGGGTGATGGGCATCTTCTCTGTACTGTCCTTCAACCTGCTGAGCGACATGGTCATTACTCCCTTCCAGGCCATTACCTGGGGGCTCAACAACCTGGTTCTGCCGGTGGGGGCCCTGATCCTGGCCTACTTCGCCGGGCGACTCCTGCACCGGGAGGCCACCGTACAGGAGCTCGGCATGGGGGATGGCCGGCTCTACCGAGGCTGGCGCCTCGCCGTGCGCTGGATTGCGCCGGGATTCATTCTGCTGCTGTTCGTCTCCAACCTGCTGCCGGAGAGCTTGTTCAGTTAAGCAGGCAAGGTCCTACCCACCCGCCGTAGGAGCGGATTCATCCGCGATTGCCTGGACACTGGCACCGGGCGACTTCGGAGCCCATCGTGAATGAATTCGCTCCTACGGTGGGTGGGACTTGCGCCTTAACTATTTTCCGTCAACAAGCGCTGCGCCTCACGATATTTCTCGGCGGTCTTTTCGATGATCTCGGCCGGCAGTTTGGGCCCCGGCGGGGTCTTGTCCCAGTCCAGGGTTTCCAGGTAATCGCGCACGAACTGCTTGTCGAAGCTGGGCGGGCTCATGCCGGTCTGGTATTCATCGGCCGGCCAGAAGCGGGAGGAATCCGGGGTCAGGGCTTCGTCAATGAGATGCAGGCGCCCATTCTCGTCCAGGCCGAACTCGAACTTGGTATCGGCAATGATCAGGCCCCGGCTCTCGGCATGCTTCAAGGCATAGGTGTAAAGGGCAATGCTGGTTTCCTTCACGTCATTGGCCAGCTTTTCGCCGATCAGCTTTTCCACTGCCTCGAAACTGATGTTCTCGTCATGGTCGCCCACGGCCGCCTTGGTGGAAGGGGTGAACAGGGGCTGGGGCAGCACATCGGCCTGGCGCAGGCCGGCGGGCAGTTCAATGCCGCAGACCGAGCCGGTGTTCTGGTAATCCTTCCAGCCCGAGCCGATCAGATAACCCCGCACGATGGCCTCGATGGGCAGGGGCTTGAGCCGCTTGACCACCATGGCCCGGCTGGCCACCTGCTCGCGTTCCGCCGCGTTCGGCAGGGCCTGTTCCAGAGTCATCTCGGCAATGTGATTGGGCACGATGCCTTGGGTGCGCTGGAACCAGAAATTGGAAATGGCGGTGAGCACCTCGCCCTTGCCGGGAATGGGATCGGGCAGGATGACATCGAAGGCAGACAGACGGTCGGAGGCCACCACCAGCAGGTGATGCTCGTCCACGGCATACAGGTCCCGGACCTTGCCGCTGTGGATCTTCTCCAGACTCTGGATATCGGCGGCATACAGCGCCTTGTCACCGCTGCTCATGGGCTTTCCTCGCAAGTTGATCGAATTCCCCGGCAAGGCGCGTATCTTGGGCCAGCCACCGAATTCTGTCCAGTCGACCGGGCGCGGCATCCCCTGTAGGAGCGGCTTCAGCCGCGATTGAGTCAGCGCCCCGCCTCCCAACCGGTCGGGGCGCTGTCATCACTCGCCGGGTCGGGCGCGAAGTCAAAAGGCGTACGCTCGAGAAAATCCTCAAGAAAAACCTGGGCGGCCTGCTCATGGCCCTCGCTCAGGAGCACCACATAGCGGTAGTAGCTCAGCCCGGCAGTGACAAAGCCGCGCTGGCGATCGTTGAGCTGCTCGAGATAGGGATCCCGCCCCGGCGGCATCGCATCGGCCAGGGCTTCATAAAAACGGGCCAGGTCCATGCCCACGAACCAGTCATCCTCGCCCCGCTGGGTTCTCGGCGCCCCGTATTCGATTACAGGACGGTTGTCAGTATTGAGTGGGCCGTTGCTCAGCATTCCGCTGTCGCCGATATTCCCGATATAAAAGCGCATCAAGGCAGCCAGGGTGGCCTCCGGGTCGGTGCCCGGTGCGGCCATGGCCAGGGTGTTGGCCTCGACCGCCTCCACCGGCAGGGCGGTCTCATCGCCATAGGCCACCAGGGCCACGATGGGCCCGCGCGGATACATGTCGCCCCGCCACAGCACAACCTGCGGGAAGACCGAAGCCACGGTGCGGGCAATGGTCTCGAACTCCTGTCGCGAGAGCTGGTAGAGGGGGAGCCACTGGGCAAAGACCCCGCCCTCGGCCAGGCGGGATTTCACGATCTCATAATGCTCCACGGTATAGAGATTGCCGGTGCCGGCCTTCCAGGGCGTGAACAGATCACTGACGATGACATCGTGCTGCCGGCGATCACCGGCCAGGCAGTTACGTCCATCCTCGGCCCGGATGCGCACCCGCTCATCGTCAAACAGGCCCTTGGCCGGTTCATTGAAATGCCGCTCGGCGAGATGAATCACCTCCGGCAACAGCTCGCAGATGGTGATCTCCGCCACCGGGAAATCCACCGCCGCCCCGGCGGTAATCCCCGTGCCCATCCCGAGAAAGAAGACCGATTGCGGGTCCGGGTGTAGCAGCAGGGGAATGCGTGCCTGGTTGCGCTCGGAATCCATGGCGCCGGTCCCGCCCAGGCGGTAGAAATTGTTCACCCGGATCAGACGATGCCCGTCCCGCTCGGTGGCAGCCGCCGTGGCATGGGCCCCTTCCACCAGCTCCAGCACGCGTTCATTGGGGGCGAGCTGCAGGCGGTTGAACTGATTGCTGTCCACCACCAGCAGCGGCAGCAGCAGGCTTGCGCAGGCCGCGGACCAGGCCAGGCGGTGGCGCAGGGGGTGGACCCCGAGGGTGACCACCGCCAGCAGCAGATAGCCCCCGGCCATCATGAGAATGCTCGGCCACAGGCCGAAGAGGGCGAGCATGCCGAAGCCCGCCACCAGGGCACCGAGGATCGCGCCCACGGTATTGGCCGCCACCAGCCGGCCAATGGCCGTGCCGGGGATCACATCATCCCGCTCCAGGGCGCGCAGCAAGAAGGGAAACAGCGCCCCCAACAGGATGGCCGGGAGCAGCATCACCGCACCGGCCTGGACAAAGACACTGACGATGTAGCGGACAAAGCCGTCGTCCTGGCCCAGATAGGCCAGCCCGTCGGTGATGGCGTGGAAGCTGAACGGCGTGGTGGCCAGTGCCACCCCGGACAAGGCCAGCAGCCCGGCGGTCACAGCCACCGGGTCCAGGCGCCGGGCCGCCAGGCGGTTGGCCAGCGAGGCGCCAATGGCCAGCGCGGCCAAAAACAGGATCAGCACCACCGCATAGGTATAGACCGAGTTCTGCAGCACCTGGGCAAACATGCGCGTCCACAGCACTTCCACCGCCAGGGTGAGAAAGCCGGAGAGAAAGGCCAGCCACCACACCAGCCCGCGCCGAAAACCCGTGCCCACCGATCGGGCGGGCGCGGCCCTGCTCGCACCGGCATCCGCCGGCGTCGGCGCCGGCAAACGCCCCAGCCGCAGTGCCAGCAGCACGGCGGCCACCCCCACCAGCAGGTCCAGGCCCATGGCCAGCAGATAGGCGCCCGCAAAACCCAGCGCCAGGGGCAGGATGAAGGCCGCGGCAAAGGCCCCGCTCGCCCCGCCCAGGGTATTGAGGGCATAGAGCAGGGAACCGGTCCGCCCCAGGTCCTCCGGCTGGCGGATCAGGTGCTGGCCCATCATGGGCAGGGTGCCGCCCATCAGAAAGGCCGGCGGGAACAGCACGGTAAAGGCCAGCGCCGCCTTCAATAAGGTGTTGAGGGCAAGATTGTCCCCGGCCAGGGCATAAAAGGCCGGGTAGAGGGCGTGGTAGGCATCCACCAGCACAAAGTGCAAAAGCGCGGTGGCCGCCACCCCGATCTCCAGCAGCCCGAAGACCAGCAGCGGCCGCTCAAAGCGCGCCGCCAGCCGCCCCCAGAACCAGCCCCCCGCCGCAATCCCGGCGAAGAACACCGCAATGGTGACGGCCGCAGCCTGCGCCGTGGCCCCAAACAGCAGACCCAGCTCCCGCAGCCAAAGCACCTGATACACCAGGGCGGCAAAACCTGAAACGAATAGCAGCGCCAGGGCGGCAAGAAACAGCGGGGATTGGCGGCTCATGGGGATCTCGAGATCATCGGGCGATTGGAGGCGTTACATAGTAACAAAGCCGACATGCTTGGCGTACCTCTGCGCGAGGCAATAATTCCCTCTTTTGAATTTCCTTAGCGTCTTCGCGTCTTGGCGCGAGGCCGCTTTTTCTCAAACAGCAAACCGCCGCAACCTCAAAGCATTGCTCAGCACGCAGATACTGGACGCCGCCATGGCCAGGGCCGCGAACATGGGCGACAGCAGGACTCCTATGACGGGATAGAGCACACCGGCTGCAACCGGAATCAACGCCGTGTTGTAAGCAAAGGCCCAGAACAGGTTCTGCCGGATGTTGCGCAGGGTGGCGCGGGAGAGGCGGATGGCGCGGTGGACGCCGGCCAGTTCTTCGCCCATGAGGACCACGTCCGCGCTTTCGATGGCCACATCCGTGCCGCTGCCGATGGCGATGCCCACATCGGCCTGGGCCAGGGCAGGGGCGTCGTTGATGCCGTCGCCGACGAAGGCGACCCGCTTGCCTTCCTTCTGCAGGGCTTCCACTGCCTCGACCTTGCCGTCCGGGCGAACCTCGGCCAGCACGCGGTCGATACCGACTTCTTTCGCCACGGCATCGGCGGTGCGCTGGTTGTCGCCGGTGATCATGACCGTTTCCAGGCCAAGGTCATGCAGGCGGCGGATGGTTTCCGCGGTATCGGCCTTGATGGGGTCGGCCACGGCCATGACGGCGGCCAGTTGCCCGTCGATCAGGGCGAAGATCGGCGTTTTTCCTTGATCGGCCAGGGCATCCACGCGGGACTGGACGGCGGAAATGTCCACCTTCTCATCCTTCATCAGGCCGGGGCCGCCGACGGTGATCTGCCGGCCGTCCACGTTGGCGGTCACGCCTCGGCCGGTGAGACTGTCGAAGTCCGATGCCTTGGGCAGCGCCAGTCCCCGTTCATGAGCTGCCGTGACGATGGCGCGGGCGATGGGGTGTTCGGAATGGTCTTCCACGGCCGCGATCAGGGCCAGGGTCTCTTGCTCATCGAAGCCTTCGAGCATGTCCATGTCCGTCAGGGCCGGGCCGCCCTCGGTGAGGGTGCCGGTCTTGTCGAAGGCCACCACATCCACGTCGCGCAGGCGCTGCAGGGCCTCGCCCTGGCGGAAGAGGGTGCCCATTTCCGCGCCGCGGCCGGTGCCGACCATGATGGAGGTGGGGGTGGCCAGGCCCATGGCACAGGGGCAGGCGATGATGAGCACGGCCACGGCATTGACCAGGGCCAGGCTCAGAGCCGGTTGCGGGCCGATGAAGTACCACACCGCGAAGGTCAGCAGGGCCACGGCAATGACCACGGGCACGAACACGGCGGTGACCTTATCCACCAGGGCCTGGATGGGCAGCTTGGCGCCCTGGGCGCGCTCCACCATGCGGATGATCTGGGCCAGTACGGTGTCACCGCCCACCCGGGTAGCGCGAAAACGCAGGCTGCCGCTGTCGTTGATGGTCCCGCCCACGACTTCGTCCCCGGCAATCTTTTTCACCGGCACCGGCTCGCCGGTGACCATGGATTCGTCCACATGGGACTGGCCTTCGATGACCTCGCCGTCCACGGGAATCCGCTCGCCGGGGCGAACCTGGATTTCATCCCCGGCCTGAACCTGTTCGATGGGCAGCTCCAGGGTTTGTCCATCCCGGATCACCCGGGCGGTCTTGGCCTGGAGTTTCATCAGCCGGCGAATGGCCTCGCTGGTGCGGCCCTTGGCGATGGCTTCCATGAAGCGTCCGGCGAGGATCAGGGTGATGATCACCGCCGAGGCCTCGAAATACACATGGGCGGTGCCCTCCGGCAGGATGCCGGGCAGGAAGGTGGCCACTACCGAATAGGCCCAGGCGGCGCTGGTGCCGATCATCACCAGGGAATTCATGTCCGGCGCGCCCCGCAGCAGGGTGGGCAGGCCCTGCTTGTAGAAGCGCAGGCCGGGGCCGAACTGCACGATGCTGGCCAGCACGAAGAAGACGTAATAGATGTTCTGCTGGCCGAGGGTCTCGGCCAGCCAGTGATGGAAGGGCGGGATGACATGCCCGCCCATGTCCAGGATGAAGATGGGCAGGGTCAGGGCGGCGGCGAGGATCAGGCTGCGCTTGAGCTTGCCCCGCTGGGCCTCGCGCTCGGCCTCGGCGGCATCGTCGTCACCCTCGCTTCGTCGATGGGCGGTATAGCCGACCGAGGCGACGGCTTGCTCCAGGGCACCCTCAGCCA
Source organism: Natronospira elongata (assembly GCF_034931365.1). NCBI lineage: Bacteria > Pseudomonadati > Pseudomonadota > Gammaproteobacteria > Natronospirales > Natronospiraceae > Natronospira > Natronospira elongata. The sequence goes on along the minus strand of NZ_JAYGII010000050.1, from coordinate 2,804 downwards.
CGGCCCCGCGCAACAGGCGCACATGGGCGGACTCGGCGGCCAGATTGACGCGGGCGTCCATGACGCCCGGCACCTGCATCAGGGCCTTCTCCACCTTGCCCACACAGGAGGCGCAGTGCATGCCCTCGATGGCCAGCTCCAGTTCGTCTTCGATGGCCGGGTAGCCCGCGCGGCGGGTGGCCTCGAGCAGTTCATCCAGGGCCGGGCCGGGGGCGCCGGGCTCGACACTGGCCTGCTCGGTGGCCAGATTGACGCTGACCGCGCTCACGCCGGGGACGCCGGCCAGTGCCTGCTCTGCCCGGCGTACGCAGCCGGCGCAGCTCATGCCCTGAAGGTGCAGACGGATTTCCTGGGGATCGTTGCTCATGCGTTTTTGCCCATGACTGGAGGAAGGAACTCGCCTCGGGGGCAGAATTATTTCATACTAAGGGCATGACTGATGCGCGTCGACAACTGGCAGCCCTGATGCTGAGCCTGCTGGCCCTGGTGGCCTTCAGCGGTTCGGTGCTGGCTGATTGTGTCGAGGCGCTGAGCGAACCGGCGGCCGGCGACTGCCATGAAATGGCGGCCATGGACTGCCCCCATCACCATGCCGGGGAGGCCTGTCTTGAGGCGGCTGACTGCAACGGTGGCGAGGATGGGCTGATTCCCTCCGAGCGCAAGCAGGATCGGGACGCCCAGCCGGATGCCGTTGCTCTGGTGCTGTCCACCGGGCCGCCACCGACGACGGCTCGGATTGCCGAGCGCCCCCGAAGTCCCTCTTACCTTCCCAATGCCCGGCAGCGCTATCTCGAGTGCTGCCGTTTCCTGGAATAAACCCCTCGCCTGAACCGGATACCGCCGGCGGTTTGCCGGTGTCTGTGTATTTGCCGTAGCGAGAGGGTGAACCCCCATGAAAGTTCGACTGTTTGATGCCCTGGTGCCGGTGGCACTGGTGGCGGTACTGACCGTGACCTCGGCCTGGTCCCCGCTGAAAGCCGACAGCCCCGAAGTGCCAACTGACCGCCTGGATCTGTCCCGGGCCGAAGCCCTGGCCCTGGACCGGGACGCGGGCCTGGAGGAGCTGGCCCACCGGGCCGAGGCCGTGCGCGACAGGGCCGTGTCCGCCGGCGCGCTGCCGGACCCCGAGATGAGCCTGGGGTTCTCCAATCTGCCCGTGGACAGCTTTGACCTGGAAGACGACATGATGGCCATGGTCATGGTCGGTGTCCGCCAGCGCTTTCCGGCCGGCCAGAGCCGGCAGCTTTCCCGGGAACAGGGGGAGTTGGCCGGGCGTGGTGTTGATGCCGAATACCAGGCCAGAGAGCGGGAAGTGAAACGGCAACTGCGGCTGGCCTGGAATGACTGGGCCTATGCCACCAGGCAGTTGGAGCTGGCTCGGCAGGAACAGGAAAACTTCGAGGAGCTGGTCAGCATTACCCGCAGCCGCTACCGAAGTGGACTGGGCAGTCAGCGGGATCTGTCGCGGGCCCGTCTCGAGCGTGCGGCGGTGGAGGAGCGCATCCTGATGCTGGAGGAGGAACGGGATGCGGCGCGGGCCGAGCTGGTCCGCTGGACGGGATCCCTGCCGCGGGACATCTCCCCGGGTGAGGGTGAGCTTCCCGCGCTAGCGGCGCTCGATACCCTGATTGAGCGCCTGCCCGATCACCCGCTGCTGCAAGCCGCCCAGCGCCAGATCGAGGTGGCCGACAAGGGCGTGGAGATTGCCCGTCAATCCTATCGCCCCTCCTGGATGATCGAGGCCTCCTATGGCCACCGGCGGGCCCGGGACATGGATGATGGCCGCGCCAGTGACATGGCCTCGCTCATGGTGGGGTTCAGCCTGCCCCTGTTTACCCGCGATCGTCAGGACCGGGAGCTTTCTGCTGCGCGTGCGGAATCTCGCGCCGATCACTATCGCCGCATGGATCGCCTGCACGAAATGCAGGGCCAGCTTGAGCGGGAATACGCCCGCTACCAGCGCCAGCAACAGCTGGCCTCCCTGTACGAGGAACGTCTGCTGGATGAAGCGGCGGAAAGCGTGAGTCTTGAGTTTTCCGCCTACCGTGCCGACCGGGGGGATTTCCGTGATCTCATCCGTGCGCGGGTAGCCGAGCTGGATTACCGCCTGCGCTTGCTGGAAGTGAAGCAGCGCCTGAACAGCAGCCGAATTGAACTGAATTACCTGGCCGGGGAATGACCATGAAACTGTCAAATCTATTCAAGGCATTCATTGCCACGCTGATTCTGGTCGCGTTGGTGGCCTGCGGCAGTGGTGATGAGCATGCCAATCATGAGGGTCACGACGACCACGCCCACCATCACGAGCACAACCATGATCATGACGGTGATGAAAAGTGGTATTGCCCCATGCACCCCGAGGTCACCAGCGATGAGCCGGGCCGTTGTCCTGAATGCGGCATGGATCTGGTGCAATCGGATGAGGATGACGATCATGCTCACCATGACCACGGGCATGACCATGATCATCACCATGAGCACGACAATGGGGATGAGTGGTACTGCCCCATGCATCCGGAAGTGACCGATGACGAGCCGGGGCGTTGCCCCATCTGCGGCATGGATCTGGTCACTGACGAGGACGATGAGCACGATCATCACCACCACGACCATGGCCACGATCAGGGCCATGATCAGGCACATGACCACGATCACGATCATGCCAATGGTGATGGTGTCTGGACCTGCCCCATGCATCCCCAGGTGGAGCGGGATGAGGCGGGTCGCTGCCCCATTTGCGGCATGGATCTGGTGCCGCGTGACGATCATGACATGGATCCCGATCAGGTCATGGTCCCAGAGGG
>NZ_JAYGII010000049.1:0-13257 GCF_034931365.1 Natronospira elongata | reverse complement strand
GGCGTTAGGCAGGAGTTTTCTAAGAATGAGCAAACGAGAGACGCCGATGACCTTGCGGTACTGGGAGAAGGTAGGAGGAACGATTGTTGAAGAATTTTCAGCAATTCCGCGAGGTCAGAATGATGGTGCGCGTATTCTGGATGCGGTGATCATTCCGGATGGGCCAAAAATGCGAGCCAAGAAGTCGGAAGTAGAGATCGAAGGTAAGGATATTATTGTTGTGCAGACGAAGGCAAAACGTCTGGGTATGTACCTAATGGGCCAGGTCGTTTTCTCGGCCGAGCTAATGAAGCGCTACAAGCCCAGGAGTATCAAGTCCGTCGCCTTGTGCAAGAGAGGGGATTCAGTTCTAGAGCCGCTACTCGAGGCCTATGAGAATGTCGAAGTCGTTATTGATTCTGCCTAACCAGGCGCTCGAGTTCGCTCCGGCCCTGGCCGGGCCTACGCCGGACGGGCTTCCGTTCCGCTCCAAGCCCGCCGCTCCGGTCGGCGTTACGGCCACCTAGAATTCATCAGAACCACCCCACCCCTACAAATACCCTAACTCCCTGGCCCGATTAAACGCCTCAATCCGATTATCCGCGTCTAGCTTGTTCATGGCCTGGGAGAGGTAGTTACGGACGGTGCCTTCGGAGAGGTGGACGCGTTTGGCGATTTCCTTGTTGCTGTGGCCTTCGCCGGCGAGGCGAAGGCAGTGGCGTTCGCGTTCGCTCAGGGGGTCGCGGGACTGCCAGGCTTCGGCGGCGAGGGCGGGGTCGATGATGCGCTCGCCCTTGCAGACGCGGCGGACGGCATCGGCCAGGGCTTCGGCGCGGCCGTCCTTGAGTAGATAGGCGCAGACGCCGGCCTCCTGGGCGCGTTTGAGATAACCCGGGCGGGCGAAGGTGGTGAGGACAATGACGCGGATGTCGGGGGCGTCGCGTTTGAGGCGGGCGGCGAGGGTGAGGCCGTCGTTGCCGGGCATTTCGATGTCGGTGATGACCACATCCGGTTGTTCCGAGGCCACCAGGGCAAGGGCCTGTTCGGTATTGGCGGCTTGGCCGCAGACCTCAAGGTCCTCTTCCAGGTTGAGCAGGGCGGCCAGGGCGCCCAGTACCAGGGTCTGATCTTCTACCAGCAGTAGGCGTATCACGCGGCCTTATCCTTTTCCCCGGATGGTGTCTGTGTGGCCAGGGCATTCGGCAGGGTGGCCTGGATGTGCAGGCCCTGTTCGGTGCTGACATGGAAACGCCCGCCCAGGCCCGCGATTCGTTGGCGCATGCCACTGAGGCCATTGCCTTCCTCAATCATGCCTGGATTGCCGTCGTCACTGAAGTGAAAGTGCAGATCCTGGCCGGATGGCCTGACGGTCAGGCGGCAGTGCTCGGCGCGGGAATGGCGCAGGACATTGGTGACCGCTTCGCGCAGCACCAGGGCCAGCTCGGCATCCACGTCAGCGGGCAGGGGCTGCTCGGGCAGCTCGTAGTCGAACTCGACCTCCTGGGAGACCAGGCTGAGGTGGGCATCCGCCGATTCACTGGCAAGGCTTGCCCGGCGATAGCCTCGCACGGCATCGCGCACCTGCTGCAGGGCCTCGCGGGCCTGTTCCTCGATGATGTGCAGTTCGGCTTCGGCCTGTTGCGGGTCGCGGTCGATCAGGCGGCGGGCGAGCTGGGCCTTGAGCGACATCAGTGCCAGGCTTTGGCCGAGCAGATCGTGGAGGTCCCGGCTGATGCGTTCCCGTTCCCGCGTGGCGGCCAGGGCCTGGACCTCCTGCTGGCTGAGGCGTAGGGCGGCGTTCTCGCTGGAAACGCCGGTGTAGTAAAGATTGGCCAGGCCCACGAAGCCACCGATCACCGTGCCCACCAGCCAGTACTGAAGGGGCAGGCCGAGGTAGGCTGACTGGGCGAGGACCACCAGGATGACAGCGGCCATGGTGCCCAGAGCCAGGCTGCGTGGCAGCAGAGTGCCGGCGGTGGCCGCGGCATAAATGAAGAAGACAATGCCGCCGCTGTTGATGGGCGTGATGGCCAGGCCGATCAGCGTAGTCAGCACAATCATCCGCAGACGTTGGCGGCTGCCCACCCAGAAGGAGCGGAAATAGGCTCCAATGAAGACCGCCAGGGCCAGGCCGGAGAGAGCTAACTCCCAGACCGGGACGGGGCGAAAGAACCACTCGATGAAAAAGAAGCTCAGGTAGACCAGCCAGAGATAGGGCGTCCAGCCAATCTCCCGATCATCCGGCAACAGGCGTCGGTGGATGGCGAGCAGGGGCCGCGCCCAGGCCTTGGCCTGGGCGCGGTGCTGGTTGCCTGAACGAGAATCAGTCATTGCCGGCGCCTGCTGGTGTGAGTGTCACGCGTTCCATGTCGAAACGGAACGGCCCCTGGGATGGCCCGGCGAAAATGCCGAAACCGGTGATCGCCGTGTGGTCGATGCCATCGAATTCGTCAAAGCGAATCCTGACGGTGCCCCAGTCCTCTTCGACGGACAAGTCGATCTCCGAGGGCATGCTCTGGTTGGCACTGCTGAAGACCAGGGCGCGGAGGGTGGAGACATCGGCACGCAGACGCACTTCCAGCCCGTCAAAGTCCGAGAGGTCCTTTGGCGCCATGGGGGTGTCGCCGGGGAACCACATGACGCCGGCATAGGGCCAGCTGAAGCCGCTGCGAATCTCACCGCGCACCCGCAGAAAGCCGACATCATCCTCCCGCTCCTGCGATACAGCCACTTCGGATTGACCACCCATGCGCTGGTCGGTGCTCGATTCCCAGTCATGGCCGAAGGCCACTGAGCGGTCACCCTCGAAATCACTTAACAGCACGGCTTCGCCTGCCGCGCGCTCACGCTCGGCCCGTGCGGCGGCCGGATCGAGATCCACCGCATGGCCGTTCTTCCAGACCTTGCGGATGCGGCGGCTGTCCTTGATGTTCTCGATGGGGTTGCCATCCACCAGCACGAGATCCGCCCGATGACCGGCCTTGATCCGGCCACGATCATCCAGGCCAAAGGCATCCGCCGGTGCCGCGGTGGCGGCGATCAGGGCTTGCCGCGGGCTCAGGCCGGCCGCCACCAGCCGCTCCATTTCTTCATGCAGGCTGGCGCCATTGGCGGTGCCCGGGTTGGGGGCGTCGCTACCAGCGAGGATGGGGACGCCAGCCTCGTTCAGCACCCGAACGGAGGTCTCGGCATGGTCATAGCGGGCGGGCCCATCCATGGTGGGAAAGCGCATCGCGAGCGTGGCCTTCTGCCCGGCACTCAGGCGAGCCTGCACGCCTTCATCGGCCAACAGGCTCTCTCCGGCCCCTTCACCCACGACACTCGCCACGACCGTCAGCGTGGGAATGAGGAAACGCTGGTCCTTCATCAATTCGATGATTTCCTCGTCGATGTCGGCATCGGAGAAGGTGTGCACCAGGCCGTCGGTGCCGGCGGCAAGGGCGGTACGGGCCTCTTCCCGGCTGCCGATGTGGGTGACCGCCAGGACGCCGGCCTCATGACTGGCCCTGATGGCCGCCTGCAGGCTGTCCTGTGACAGGCGGTTGGTCTCGAAGCCGAAGGCCTCGCCGCCCTCGTAGACCAGCTTGATGAAGTCCGAGCCTTCCGCCAGGCGTTCGGCGATGAAGCTCCCGGCCTGGTCCGGGTCATCCAGGGTGGGGATGGGCATGCCGTACTGGGTGCCGTGCCCGCCCTCGGCCGTGACCAGGGTGCCTGCCGACCAGACATCGGCCCGGCGGGTGGGCTGGCGGCTGTCGCGGTCCTCCTTGAAGCTCGGCAGCTGGCGGTGATCGGTGAAGAGATCGATCATGCCGGTGACGCCGAAGCGCAGGGCATCCTCCCGGGCGCTGCCGAAGACATGCACATGGCTGTCGATCAGCCCCGGCATCAGGAATCCATCCTGGCCGTCGATGAAGCCGGCCTCATCCGGGTCGGCGCTGGCCGGCTCCACGGCGGCGATCAGCCCGTCTCGTATACGGACTTGATGGTCTTCCAGCAGTCGCTCGCCATCGAAGATGCGCACATTGCCCATGATCATGTCACCGTCGGCATGCTGGACCGGTGTCTGCGGCGTGGGCAGCAGGAAGAAAAAGAGTAGTACAGCCAGCAGGAATCCCGCCATGATCAGATATCGCTTTTGCTTGGTGGTCGTCATGATGTGCTATCCCCCTATTGTTGTCGGCTGCGGCGCAGCAGCCAGGCGCTGAGCCCCGATGCCAGTCCCGCCCAGGCTAGCAGGACGAGCCAGTGAACAAGCTGTCCGGCGCTATCACCCCGGGTCTGCATGAGTGCCAGCTCGCCGAGATGCCAGGCCGGCAGCAGGGGGGCGATGCCCTGCAGCCAGTCCGGGAAGAAGGCGAGCGGAATCATCAAGCCCGAAAAGAACAGCATGGGCAGAAAGATCAGGTTGGCAATGGCAATGGCGGCACGCTCGCCCATGCTGCTGCCGATCATCAGGCCAATGGCGCAGAAGGGCAGGCCGCCGATCAGCAGGGTCAGGGCCAGGCCGATCCACTGGCCCTGGTTCAGGCGCACTTCGCCGAACACAGCCGCCAGGAAAAACAGGGGCAGCAGGGCGAGCAGGCCGGCAAAGAGGTTGGCCACCAGCTTGGCCACCACCCAGCCGGAACGCGGCAGACTCATGACCCGCCGCATGTCCAGCCAGCCGCCGCTGCGTTCGCTGGCGGTGCCGATGGCCGTGCCCATCAGGCCGGTGCCGATGACGCCTATGCTTCCCATCATGGCCAGATAATAGGTCGCGGCGCTGTTGGATGCACCCATATCGAACACCAGCCCGAACAGGGTGTAGAAGAAGGCCGGAAAGGCGATGGTGGGCACCAGCGATTCGGGCATGCGCAGCAGGCGGGCGCATTCGGTTTCCGTCTCCAGCCACAGGGCCCTGGCGGTGGATCCGGCTCGCGATGGCAGGGTAACGGTATTCATGCGGCTTGCTCCCGGTGGTCGTGGATCAGGTGCAGGAAGGCTTCTTCCAGGCCGGCATTGCGCACTTCCAGTGCGCTCAACTCGGGGTCAGCGGCCAGCAGTCGGCGCAGCACCGCTTCTGCATCACGGACCATGAGTGTGGTGTGGCCGCCGCTCAGGCGCACGCCCTCCACGTCGGGCCAGGCGGCCAGGGTGGCCTCCTCGAGACGGGTGCGACAGCGAATGACCCGGCCCGGCACCCGGCGACCGATGTGCGCGGTGTGATCGCAGGCGATGACACGGCCTTCGTGCAGCAGGGCCACCCGATCCGAGAGCTGCTCGGCCTCGTCCAGATCATGGGTGGTGATGAGGATGGCGCAGCCGTTTTCGCGCAGGCGGCCTACCCCCGCCCAGAGACGATGCCGGCTGTCGATGTCCATGCCGGCGGTGGGCTCATCCAGAAACAGCAGCCGGGGCTGGCCGGCCAGGGCGGCGGCCAGGCGTGCCCGCTGCAGCTGGCCGCCGGACAGGGTTTCGCACTGGCGCTCGAGCAGGTCCTCGATGTCGGCCATCTGGATGGCCTCGTCCAGCGGGCTCGGCTGGCCCCGCCCTGCACCGGCCAGCATCAGCCATTCCCGCACCGTCATGGCCTGGGCCGGCCTGCCGCCCTGCAGCATGGCACCGATGGTCTGGCGGGCCGCCAGGCTGCCGGGGGCATGGCCGTCGATGTGAATGCGCCCGGCACTGGGACGCAGCAGGCCAAGGGCCAGACCGATGGTGCTGGTCTTGCCGGCCCCGTTGGGGCCGAGCAGGGCGAGGGTCTCGCCGCGCTTGCAGCTAAGATGCACATCCTGCAGCACGGTTTTGCCGCCGCGCCGGCAGGACACGTCCTCGAAACCCAGCATGGAATGGCAAGTGGCCATGGTTCGCTCCCTTGTTGAACGTTCCGGGCAGTCTGGGCTCTGAAGAATTGGGCCGGTAGTGGCGTTGGTCATCAGTTTCCCGTGACATTTGTCACATCAGCCCGGATATCCCCCCGGGTGGTGTGATGGGCCGAGTCCAGGGAAGCCATGGACAGCCCGTCCGGCATTTCGCAGAATCACTGGCTGGCGATTGCAGCCACCCCCTATAAGCACTGCCTTGGATGGAGTCATACATGGTCGCTCGTGGATTGGTTTTCCTTCTGGTTCTTGCCTTCTCAACTCCCCTGTTTGCTTCTCTCGGCTACTACCAGTCGCCCACCCTGCATGAGGACACCGTGGTGTTCGTTGCGGAGGGGGATCTCTGGGCGGTGCCGGTGGACGGTGGTATGGCGCGGCGGCTGACCAGCCACGCCAGCGAAGCCAGTGACCCGCATTTTTCCCCGGATGGGGAATGGATTGCCTTTACCGGGCGCTATGAGGGCAGTGCCGAGGTCTATGTCATGCCGGCGGCCGGTGGCGAGCCCCGGCGCCTGACCTGGGAAGGCGGTTTCGTGCAGGTCCAGGGCTGGACCCCGGCGGGTGAGGTGCTGTTTGCCTCCGACAACCGGATCGGACCCAGCTGGTACTGGCTGCTGAACCAGGTGAATCCGGAAGATGGCGCGGTCACCGAGCTGCCACTGGCGGATGCCCGGGAAGGGGCTTATCTGGATGACAGCGATCTGGTCTTCACCCGCTTTGGTCTTGCCGTGACCGCCGACAATGCCCGCGCCTACCGGGGCGGGGCCATGGCCCAGCTGTGGCGCTTCGATGCCGGCCGTGACGAGGAAGCGCGGCGGCTGGCCGAAGAGCACGGCGCCAATCTCACCCACCCCATGAGTCATGACGATAAGCTCTTTGTGCGCAGTGATGTCAGCGGGCTGTTCAATCTGGGCCAGCTGGATCCGGACAGCGGCGCCTTCGAGGCCCTGACCGAGCACGAGGATTTCGAAGTCCGCCGGCCCAGCATCAGCCCGGATGGCCGGATCGTTTATCAGCACGGTGCCGACATTCGCCTGCTTGACCCGGCCACGGGCGAGGACCGACAACTCGATATTGCGCTCTCCTCCGATCGTGCCCATGCCCGTGAGCGCTGGCTGGACAAGCCCACCGATTATCTGGATGCCATCCACTTTGCCCCCGCCGGGGATCGGGTGGTCCTGACCGCCCGCGGCCGCCTGGCACTGGTGGGCACGGGGCAGCGGCGGCGGGTTGAGATTGCACTGCCGGAGGCCAGCCGAGCCCGCCAGGCCATGCTCGGCCCGGAGGGTGAGTGGGTCTATGCCTTTGTGGATGCCAGTGACGAGGTGGAGCTGTGGCGGTTTCCGGCTGACGGGCAGGGCCAAGGGGAGCAACTGACCGACGATGCCCGGACCCAGCGCATGGGCATGAGCATTTCCCCGGATGGCCGTTATGTGGCCCATCACGACATGGATGGCCGGCTCTATCTCTATGACAACCGCCGGGGCCGGAATCGCCAGATCGATGATTCCAACGGCGAGGGCTATCGCCAGCTGGTCTGGTCGCCGGACGGCAGGGCCCTGGCGGTGGTTCGCCCGGACAGTAGCCAGCGTCGGGTGCAGGTGTTGCTGTATGAGCTCGGCAGCGGCGTCATGCACACCCTGAGCAGTGATCGCTACGAGAGCCATTCGCCGGCCTTCAGCCCGGACGGGCGTTGGCTGTATTTCCTCTCCAACCGCCATTTCCAGGCCACGCCCGGTTCACCCTGGGGCGATCGCAACATGGGGCCGATGTTTGACCGGCGCACCCAGCTCTATGCCATCGCCCTGCAGGCGGGCAATGTCTTCCCCCTGCAGCCGCGCCATGAGCTGATCGAGGACCGCCCGGACCATGGCAATAACGATGAGCCGCCCGCCATTGAATGGGACGGCCTCGCGGAGCGTTTACATGAGGTGCCGGTTGAGCCGGGCAATTTCGCCAGCCTGGCTGTCGCCAAGGACCGGCTGTTTGTGATCGACCGGCCCACCGGCGGCGCGCCCGTGGTCCGGACCATTGATTTTGGCAAGGACCGGCCCCGCTTCGAGACCTTTGCCGAAGGCCTGGATCTTTTGCAGATGTCGGCCGAGCGGGACCGCATGCTGGTGCGGCGCAATGGTGAGCTGTTCATCGTTCCGGCGGGCGGGCAGATGCCCGGCGACCTGGAAGAAGCCCAGGTTCGGATCGGCAACTGGCGGCTGCCCATTCGCCCGGCCGAGGAATGGCAGCAGATGTTCGCCGATGCCTGGCGCATGCAGCGGGATTTCCTCTTCGACCCCGAGATGCGGGGCGTGGACTGGGAGGCGGTACGCGAAAAGTACGAGCCCTTTGTGTCGCGCATTGCCGATCGCCGGGAACTGGATGATCTGCTCGCCCAGATGGTGGCCGAGCTCGGGATCCTGCATTCCCAGGTTCGTGGCGGTGAATACCGTGATGATCCCGAGTCCGCCCGCCCGGCGTTCCTGGGTGCGGATTTCAAGCCGGTCGAGGCGGGTGCGCGGATCGCCCGAATCTATCGCAGTGACCCGGAACTGCCCAGCCAGCGTTCCCCGCTGGTGCGACCCGGCGTGGATCTTCAGGAAGGTGATGTGATTACCCGCGTCAACGGCCGCCCGGTGAGTGAAGTGGATCATATCCATGAACTGCTGGCCTGGCGGGCGGGTGAACAAACACGGCTGGATTATCGCCGGGGCCGGGACAGTGGTGCGGTGATCGTGCACCCCGTCAGTCGCTGGGAGAATGATGCCCTGCGTTACCGGGACTGGGTGATGGGCCGGCGCGAGGCCGTGGAGTCCCTCTCCGATGGCCGCATCGGTTATCTCCACCTGCGCGCCATGGGTCCCAATGACATCGCCGACTTCGCCCGCGAGTTCTACGCCAACGTGGACCGGGAAGGACTGATCATCGATGTCCGCCGGAACCGGGGCGGCAATATCGATTCCTGGATCATCGAAAAACTTCTGCGCCGGGCCTGGTCCTTCTGGCAGCCGCCAGGGCAGGAAAAGTTCTGGAACATGCAGAACACCTTCCGGGGCCATCTGGCGGTGCTGATCGATCCGCTCACCTATTCCGACGGCGAGACCTTCTCCGCCGGGGTCAAGACCCTGGGCCTGGGCCCGCTGATCGGCCAACGTACCGCCGGCGCCGGGGTCTGGTTGAGCGATCAGAACCGCCTGGTGGACCATGGCCTGATGCGGGCCGCCTCACTGCCGGTGTTTGACAGTGAAGGGCGCTGGATCGTCGAGGGCCACGGCGTTGCCCCGGATATCGAGGTGGAAAACCTGCCCCATGCCACCTGGCGGGGCGAGGATGCCCAGCTTGAGCGAGCCGTGCGCGAGCTGCTGCAAACCCTGGATGAACATCCCGTCCAGGAACCGGAAGCCCAACCCATCCCGCCCCTGGGTACCCCGGGGCGGGACGTGGAGCGAGGAGCGATGCAATGAGTCTATTCGGCAAAAGACTCCAGGCCCTGGTGGACAAGGCCACCGAGGCCAACAAGGCCTTCAACGCCCGCCATCCCGAGGCCTCGACCATGGTAGGCGCCAGCAATGAAAGCCTGCGCCGCCTGGGCGATGACGTGGACGCGGTCAGCATCGATGACCGCCATTCCAATCAGCGCCTGATGTTCATCCTCAAGGATTCTCTGCCCGACAGCGTGGGAATTGGCATCGGCACAATCGGTACCGAAGACTTCGAGTTCATCGGTGAGGCGCGTCAAGACAGCCTGGACGAGATGGGCATAATCTCGCTCATGGAGCGTCACTTCGTTAAGCAGACCCACTGACTGCCCGAGGCGGCCACGGTATCGTCGGGATTCACTCCCGAGTCATGGGCGCTGGCCGGGCGATGGCATAGCCCTGGGCGTAGTCGATACCCGCCGAGCGTAGCCAGTCGATGGTCCACTCGTCTTCCACGAACTCAGCCACCGTGCTCAGGCCGGTCTCGTGGGCAAGCCGCTGGATTGCCGTCACGATGGCCCGGTCGGTCGCTTCGCTGCGCAGGTCACGAATGAAGCGGCCATCGATCTTGACGGCGTCGATGCTGAAATTGCGGATGTATTCAAAGCTTGCCAGGCCGGTGCCGAAGTCATCGATAGCGATGCGAAAGCCGCTCTTGCGGAGATGTACCACCAGAGACGCCGCCGCCTCCGGGTCGTGGACGGATTCACTTTCCGTGATCTCAAACCAGATGCGCTCTGCCTCGACGCCGGACTCGTGACGACGGGCTTCGATCCATTCGCCCAGTGCCGGGTCGCTGAGTGAGTCCCCGGACAGGTTGATGGTAAATACGGCCTCCGGCCGCGCCGCCGCAAGACGCAGCGCTCGTTGCACCACCCAGCGGTCGATGTCGGGCATCAGGCGGTGGCGGGCCGCGACCGGCAGGAAGGCGGCCGGTGCCAGTACCTCACCATTGCCATCGGGCATGCGCAGCAGCAGCTCATAGCGGGGTGGCGCATCGCCCTGATCCGACAGCGGTGTAATGAGTTGCCCGTGAAGCTCAAAGCCCTCTTCTCGTGTCAGGGCCTCCCTCACCGCGCTGACTGTGGCCTGGTCTGCCCGTTCTTCCTCAAGTAGTCGGGAGTAATGATCATCGATTCGAATGCACGGCGGCGGTTGCTCGGCAGCACGCTTTGAAGCCAGGGAGGCCAGGGCCACCGCTTCTTGTGGCGCCATATCCTCGGCATCGATTTGGATCGCTCCAATGGCTGGCCGCAGTACCAGCGGAATGCGGCCGGCCTGGACAATCTGTCCCTCCAGGTGCTCATAAAGTGTGTCCAGCCCGTTTCGGCTGGCCGAGCTCGGGCCCGGCAGCAGCAGGCCATAGAGGCCGCGACCGAGGCGCGCGGCCTGGCCATGAGGACTAGCCTGTTCATGAAGGGTATCGGCCAGGCTTTGCTCGAAACGATCCGCGTCTTCCAAGCCGCCTAGATCAAAGATTTTTCGGGCCACCGGCAGGTCCAGCAAAGCCAGGGTGGCCTGCCCATTCCGATGGCCCTCCAGGGCCTGGGCCATGCCACGCTCGTTGAGCAGGCCGGTGAGATAGTCACTCCTCGCCATCTTTCTGGCGTGTCGGAGGTGTCGGCGAATGGATTCACTGGTAGCAGAAACAATCTGGGTCATGATGATGAAGGCCGTCACCACCACAATGACCTCGATCATCTCGGCGTTGTCGCTGGGTGGCGGACTGCCACCGAAACCGGTCAGGGCCTGGACCAGGAACGCGGTGGCGATACCCGCAGTGGCCAGCGCCTGAAAGAGTGGCTGTCCCAGGCCGGCAGCCACCGCCAGCAAGGGAAAATAGAAATAGACCAGAATGCCCGCGAAGCCGGTCATTTCGGCGCGGCCCATCTGTAGCTGCAGGAAAGCCAGCAGGCACAGGCCGCCCGTCCAGAGCAATTGCCAGCGTGCGGGTTCGAGGGCCTGGAGAAGGCGCCGGTCGCTGAGGGCGGCTGCCAGCAGTATGGTCACCGGTGCCACCATCAGGATGCCCAGGGCCTCCGCCAGCCAGTAGGCCCCGAAGATCTCCATGAACTGGTACTCGGCGAACACCGGCGTATGCAGGGCGAGGGTGGTGACGCCCGGTCCAGCGCCCACCATCCCGGCGATGGCCGGCCCGAACAGCCAGAAACCAAGCAATTCTCGGGTGGGACCGCGAAACATCTGACGGCCTTGCAGCCAACGCAGCCCACCCACGGCTACCGCCGTCTGCATGAGCAGCCCCAGAGCGGGCAGGGTCCATGTCCAGATGCTGCCTTCGGTGTTTAGCCCGCCCCACAGGGCCACCACCAGTGCCGGCCCGATAACAATGCGCCAACCAAAGACCAGCCCCAGGCCAACGGCCAGGCCCGCCGGTGGCCAGATCAGCGCCCCGGTGCCTTCCCCCACCCAGAAATACCAACCGAACTCCATGCCCAGCAGGGTCAACAGAGCGGCAAGGCCATGGGCTACCGGCCCCGGTTGACGTTCCGGTTGGAGAAGAAAGGGTGTTTGGTCAGCGGATGTCGGGGACATGGTGTCATAATGAAAAGTATTCATTCTGAAATCTATCAGGGACCCATTCTTTCGGCCAGCCTGAAAGCCTTGCCTCTTCAAGCAGAGCCATTCACCGCTGTCTGTTCCCAGGCAGCCAGGTCGATGATGTCATCGCTCAGAGTGGGCGGACCGAGTCGGCTATCTTCCCGGAATCATTGATCGCCAGAAAGGCTTCCCCCATGCGCCGGGAGGCATCAAGAACCTGCTCCCAGTAGGCAATCCGTTCCTCGTCGCTGAAACGGTAGAAATCCTTGCGGTCGGGGATCTTGCCGTGGGGCAGGGAAGCGACCAGTTCCCGGGAAGGAGCAATAATCAGGGTGTTGTCCAGGCCCGGCAGGCGGTTGTGGCGTTTGTCATTGGATTTATCGAACCAGCCGGGCACGGCGAAGGAATAGAAGTGGGGGAAGAGGCGGATGCCGTCGCCGGTGTCCTCCGGCAGGGCCGGATGGTAATCGGTGATCCCGCCGTCGAGGTAAGTGCCTTGCTTGCCGCCGGGAATATCGTGAATGACTTCCATCACCCCCGGTATGGCACCACTGGCCAGCAGGGCGGGGCGTAGATTGTCGGCCGTCAGCCGGGCGCGCTCGGTGGGCAGGTCATTGAGTTCGGGCAGCGTGTCCGCTGCGGCCTCGCTTTCGAACAGGCTGCGGCGGACCCAGCGCCCCAGTTTTTCCCGGCCTAGTCGATTGGCCGTGGCCGCGCCCAGCAGGCGGGCATAGAGCCCCGGTGTGGACAGGCGGCGTTCGGGCGCCATGCGGTTGGCGATGATGCGCAGGGGGCGGCGCGGATTGTTGGCGGCCGCCTCGGCGCCCGTCTCGCCCAGGGCCAGATCCAGCAGCCGCCGGCATTCGGCGGAAATGATCGCCGGCCCCGGTCGATGGGGATAGCGCTGCTCATGAACATAGCTGTGCAGAAAGCGCGCCAGGGCATCGTCGGCATCCGGCAGGGCCTGCATCGCCATGCGCCAGGCCCCGATGGAAGAACCGGTCAGCGTGATGGGCTGCTCGGCCGTCGCCAGCCACTGGCCGAAGAAGTACTGATCAAAGCCGGCCAGGATCAGCCACTTGGGCCCGCCCGAGGCGGCACTGATGGCGGTTACCTGAGAAGGCTGCAGGCCCTCGTCCCGAATCCGTTCAAGCGCCTTGGGCCCGGCGCGCAACTCCAGATGCTGCATGGCTTTACGGTCCTGTCTGGTCATTGTTTGATTGGGCTAAGGAACCTCTGATCAATCCATTCACGCCCGCAGTTGGTGATGAGAGCGTCTGATTCAAGGCGCATTGCGCAGCACAGTAGCCTCTGTGCTACGGGCAAGCAATGCAACGCAGAAGCAGGCGCTCTCAGCGCCAACCCCTTGTGGGCCAACGGGATTT
>NZ_JAYGII010000048.1:0-13683 GCF_034931365.1 Natronospira elongata | reverse complement strand
CACCGGCATCGAAAGGCACGCCGCTGATCGAAACCCCACCCCCCACATCCGTTACAATAGGCGGCTGAACACCCCAATCGACTGGAGACTTTTGCATGAGTGAACAGGAAATGCCGCGCATGGAGATGGATGCCGAGGGTCTTTTCCGGGAAGAGACCTACACCGATGCGCGGGTGGGCAGTATCCGCTGCATGGTGCCGGTGAAAGCCGATGGCAGCGATGACGATAGCCGCAGCGTCCGTTACCTGGGCAATACCCAGGTGATGACCGAAGCCGGCGCCCTGCCCCTCTCCTTCGAGATCGAGGCCGATTCCCTGAAAGCCGCGGTGGAGCAGTTCGACGAGAACGCCCGTCAGGCCCTGGAAGACATGATGAAGAAGGTGGAGGAAATGCGCCGCGAACAGGCCTCCCGGATCATGACCCCGGGCGATACCGGCGGCATGGGTGGCATGGGCGGCGGCCAGGGCGGCATGCCCGGCGGCGGTGGCGGCGGCATTCAGATGCCGTAGAGAGTTAGGGGCGAGGGGTGAGGGGTTAGGAGCATAGCTTGCTCCTTGCTCCTTGCTCCTTGCTCCTCAGCACTCAGCACTCAGCACTCAGCACTCAGCACTCAGCACTGATTTTCCTCTGCCGATGTCCAAAACCACCCACCACGCCGATGATCTGATTCGGTTATTCAACGAGACTTTTGAGGAAAGCCACAACACCGTGCTGATTGGTGGCGGTGCTGAGCCCGAGTATCGGCCGGCGGACGAGCTTCATCCTCGGCATCGAATCATATTTACCCGCGATTATTTCGCCAGCGCCCTGCATGAAGTCGCCCACTGGTGCATCGCCGGGGCACACCGCCGCAAGCTGGTGGATTACGGCTATTGGTATGAACCCGATGGTCGCGGGCCGGAGCGCCAGGCTGAGTTCGAGCGGGTCGAGGCCCGGCCTCAGGCGATTGAGTGGGCTTTCAGCATTGCCTGCGGGTCGCCTTTCCGGGTCAGTCTGGACAACCTGGACGGCCCACAAACCGCCAGCGAGGCATTCCAGGCACGGGTCCGTGAAGCCAGGACCACGATGGAAGCGGTCGGTTTCCCACCCCGCGCGAAGACCTTTATCCGGGTTTTGCGGGACTGGTATCAAGGAAGCTGAAATCGCGGATAAATCCGCTCCCACGGCGGTTCCGGCATACGCTACAGGCACCGTGGGAGCGGCTTTAGCCGCGATTAAGAACCATAAGACTTAACCAAACCCTCCGCCAGCAGGGCCCAGGTGACCACCACCAAAGGTAGGCCTAGGTGGTGACAGGCCTTTCCAAGACTGTGTGAGCCAGGATGGCGAACCCAGAGTCTCCAGGGATGGGTTTACGGCGTTCTTGGAAAGGCCTGTCACCACCTAGGCCGAAACGCCACCAGTCACCAACATCGAAGGGTCCTACCCAGATCGAAGCCAATCCATCGCCGCCATCAAAGAGCACGCCCCCAATCGAATCCCACAACCATCAAATCAGAACTCAGCCGCCGGCTGCGTAAGCCGTTCGATGTCTCTTTCGTCCTTGGCCTCCTGCACCATCTCCCGCACATCGGCACGCAACTGCTCGGCGTCAAAGATGATGCCGTCCTTGATGGTATAGCGAACACCACCCACCCGCTTGAGCTCATTATTGTCATCAACGCGAATGGCGCCGGTCCCGTAAAGCACCTTCAAATTCTGCAGCGGGTTCTCCTCCACGACCACCAGATCGGCCAGCTTGCCCGGCTCAATGGAACCCACCTTATCGTCCATGCCAAGCGTCTTGGCACCATGCAGACTGGCTGCACGAATCACTTCCAGGGGATGAAAGCCGGCTTCCTGAAGCAGTTCCATTTCCTGAATGAAGCCAAAACCGTAAATCTTGTAGATATAACCCGAATCAGAGCCTACCGTGACCCGGCCACCGTGGTTCTTGTAGTCATTGATGAACTTCATCCACAGGCGATAATTCTCACGCCAGTTGATTTCATCCTCGGTGGTCCAGTCAAACCAGTAGGAACCGTGAGCCCGGCGATCCGGCTCAAAGAAATCCCATAGCGAAGGCAGGGTATATTGCTCATGCCATTCGGCCCGGCGCTGGGCCATGAAATCCCGGTTGGCTTCATAGATGTTGAAGGTAGGGTTAATGGTCAGGCCAAGATCAATCAACTGATCCCGCACACGATTCCAGTGCTCACTGCCCGGCGCCGCCGCCTGCCGCCAAAGCTTGCCGGCCTCGGCAAAGCGGTGATACTCATCCTGATAGTTGTAGTCCAGACGATAGTGCTGGAGAGTGCGGTCTTCGAACAACGCCTCCGGCAACCCATACCAGTGTTCCATGGTGGTCAGGCCCCATTCGGCGGTGTCGAGGACATTGGCCCGCCCCACCTCCAACTGGGCATGGTGCTGTGCCGTACCCAGGCCACGGTCACTCGCCTCTTCGATGGCAGCGCGCAGGACATCGGGGTGACTGCCGAAGAACTTGAAGCCATCCACGCCACGCCGATCCATTGACCGCACCCAACGCCGTGCCTGACGTTCGGTGGTGATCGGCCCGTCGTGTTCCATGCCGAAACCGGCATAGGCCTGAATGCGGGGCGCGGTGATTTCATTGGCCTCGCTGCGACGCTGATGGTCCAGCACCCAGTCGATGCCATTGAAACTGCCCGGGTCACGAATGGTGGTGATGCCATGGGACAGCCACAACTTGAACACGTACTCCGCCGGCGTCCCCTGGGCACGACCGCCGATATGGGCATGCATATCCACAAAACCCGGCAGGATATACATGCCGGACAGATCCAGTTCCCGATCATCCGGGCCGGCTTCCGGTCGCCCGTCCGGATCGATCTCCACGCCGGGGTAGCCAACCACATGGACATCGGCGATGCGGTTGCCCTCGATGACGATATCCACCGGCCCCTTGGGCGGCGCCCCGGTACTATTGATCAGGGTGGCACCGCGCAGGATCAGGCGATCATAAGGGCCCTCTCCCTCCGCACGTTCCGGCGCGGGCTCAATGGCCGCCAGGGCGACACCGGTGACCAGGGTGCTGAAGCAGAGACTCAACAGGAGAACAAGTCGACGCATGGGAAGCTTCCTTCTGGCATGGGGAGATCCGGAGGCCAATCCTAGCAGGGCCACGGCCACCGTCGTAGTCCCCAAGCCACATTGTGATATCTTTCCCGACACTTCCCAGTGTGAGGGCAGCAGAATGAAAGGGGCACTTCCATGGGTATTCCCGTTCCTCGCCGCAGGCCTGCTTGCCTGCGGTCAGAGCGAGAACGCCACACAGCAACAGAATGACGAGGCATTAATGGCTCACAAGGCATTTCAGGCACAAGATTTGGTCGAGGCGCCCGTTGCCGAGCGCCGGGAGAAGGAAATCACCCAGCACGGTGAAACCCGAATTGATCCCTATCACTGGCTTCGGGACGACAACTGGCAGCAGCTCCTGCGCGATACCGCCGTACTGGACGAAGACATTCGTGAACATCTGAACGCGGAGAACCGCTATCACGACGAGATGATGAGCGACGTCAGCGATCTGCGCGAGCGCCTGTTTCAGGAAATGCGCGCACGCATCAAGGAGGATGATGCCTCGGTTCCTCGCCGTGATGGGCCTTTCGAGTACTACACCCGCTTCCGCGAGGGTGGTGAGTACCCGATCTTTGCCCGCCGCCCCGTGGGAGAAACGGAGGAGACCATCCTTTTCGATGGTGACAAGGAGGCCCAGGGCCAGGACTTTTTCAATATCGCAGCAGTGAGCCACAGCCCCGACCACAAGCTGATTGCCTACGGCGTGGATACGGTGGGCTCGGAGTACTTCACCATCCGCATTCGTGACATCGACAGCGGCGAGGATTACCAGGAAACCATCGAGCAAAGCGGGGGCGATGTGGTCTGGGCGGCGGATTCAGCCAGCTTCTTCTACATCGAGCGCGATGACAATCAGCGTCCCAAGCGCGTCCGTCATCATGAGTTGGGCACGGATCCCGAATCCGACCGGGTGGTCTATGACGAGGAAGATGACGGTCTCTTCGTCTCCGTCTCCGAGACCCAGAGCGGTGAATACATCCTCATCAACGCCGGCAACCATAACAGTTCACAAAGCTTCTACATCCCTGCCGACGAGCCCAAAGCCCAACCCAGGCTGATCGCGCCCCTCAAGGAAGACGAACAGTATGAGGTGGAACATCGGGGTGATTATTTCTACATCCTGACCAACGCCGATGGGGCGGTGGACTTCAAGATCGTGCGTGCACCGGTAAGGAGCCCGGGTCGGGAGCACTGGGAAGACTGGCTGCCCCATGAAGCCGGACGCTACATCACCGATTTCGTCACCTATGGAGACTATCTGGTCTGGGTGGAACGACGGGATGCGCGGCCGCGTCTGATGGTATCCGACTATCAGGGCAAGACCCGCGAGGTGCCCATGGCGGACGAGGCCTATCATCTGTCATTGAGTCCCGGTTACGAATTCCACACTGACAGCACGCGCTTTCTCTACACCACCCCGGCCCAGCCGCTGCAGACCTTTGATTACCACCTGGAGAGCGGTGAACGGGAATTGAGAAAGACCCAGAAAGTACCCAGCGGCCATGATCCCTCCCGCTATGTCGTGGAACGCATCGACGCCCGCGCCCCGGACGGGGAAAGCATTCCGGTCACAGTCCTGCGCCTGGCCGATACCCCCCTGGACGGCTCGGCACCGGTATTGCTTTACGGCTATGGCAGCTACGGCGCCTACATGCCGGACTTCTTCTCCATCGGCAACCTCTCTCTGGTGGACCGGGGCGTGATTCATGCCGTGGCCAAGGTCCGGGGTGGTTCCGCCAAGGGCCGGCAGTGGTACCTGGATGGCAAGCTGGACAAGAAGCCAAACAGCTTCACCGACTTCCTGGCCTCGGCCAAGGGCCTGATCAAGGAAGGCTATACCGCCCCCGGCCGCATCGTCATCGACGGCCGCTCCGCCGGCGGACTGCTGGTGGGGGCTACCGTCAATCTGGAGCCGGAGCTCTTCGCCGGGGTCATTGCGGGGGTACCCTTCGTCGATGTACTCAACACCATCTCCGATCCCAGCCTGCCCCTGACCCCGCCGGAGTGGCCGGAATGGGGTAATCCCATCGAGTCAGAGGATGACTACGCCGTGATCAAGAGCTACTCGCCCTATGACAACCTGCGGGATGGCGTGCCCTATCCGCCCATCATGGCCACCGCCGGTCTGGCGGATTTTCGAGTGACCTATTGGGAGCCGGCAAAGTGGATCGCCCGCCTGCGGGCCGAGGCAAAGGGCGGGCCCTTCCTGCTCAAGACCAACATGGAAGCCGGCCACGCCGGCTCCGCCGCCCGCTTCGAGTCTCTCAAGGAACAGGCTGATCTCTACGCCTTCGCGCTGAAGGTCCTCGGTCGCGCGGATGCCGAACCGATCCGGCATGAGTGAGGGGCTTTAATGGACGGGAGCGGCCTGTCTGTCGCTCCCGCCAATGGCTTCCGCGAATGGCTCAGTCGGCGCTTTGATCAGGCAGCAAGACCAGCTTGCCGGTGGTCTGGCCGGACTCCAGATCCCGATGGGCACGGGCCACCGCTTCGAAGGGATAGCTTGTCACCGGCAGTGCCTGAAGGCGGCCTGCCTCCGCGCGCTGCACGAGGTGATCCAGGCCACGACCAAGGACATCGCGGTGCTCACCCATGAAGCTGAGGTTGAAACCCATGACACTGCGATTGTCGCTGGTCAGGCGCAGGGGATTGAAACGGGGCGTGCGCAACCAGCCGGCAATCATGGCAGGCCAGTTCACTCGGCCCCGCCCCTTGCGATCCGGCCGAAACATGCCGTGGAAACCATAGATCAGCAGACGCCCACCCGCCGCCAGATGACGATAGCTCTCGGCGAGTGTGGGATAGCCGTTGGCATCGGCAATCAGGTCATAGCCATCGGGCGCATGATCTTCGGCCGCCGCCCATAGCGGCTCGCGGGACTTGTCGATCACCGGAATATCGTAGCCGGCCAATGCCTCGCGCTTATGGCTTGCGCCAATCACCGCCACCGGCCGGGCACCGGCATCCAGGGCCAACTGAACCAGGGCCTGGCCAACCCCACCCGCGGCGGAATGCACCAGCACCCGATCACCGGCACGAATGCCGCCCAGCTCATGCAGGGCGTACCAGGCAGTGAGAAAGACCGTGGGAAAACCCGCGGCCTGGGCCTCGGACCAGCCGCCGGGGATGGGACGAAGCTGTTCGATGGGCACGCAAACCTTGCTGGCATAGGCATCGAAGAGACTGAGGGCAAAGACCCGCTGGCCCACGGCAAAGTCACTGACGCCCTCGCCCAAGGCCGCCACGCGCCCGGCCACTTCAAAGCCCGGCGTCAGGGGCCAGCCGACGAATTCACGGGCTGATTTATAGAGCCCCATGCGGGCAATACAGTCGGCGAAATTGACCCCGATGGCCTTGCTCTCGATCACGACCTCACCCGGCCCGGGCGCGGGATCCGGCGCCGACTCAATCGCCAGTCGCTCATAACCACCCGGCTTGGCAATCCGGACCCGGATCATTCCTCCCCCCTGATGGCGGCAACCAGCAATATCAGCCGCTCGGCATCCTTGACCTCAATCCTCTCGCCGGCAGTGATGGTCTGGCCATCCACGCTGCGAGCCCGCCA
Organism: Natronospira elongata; assembly: GCF_034931365.1. NCBI lineage: Bacteria > Pseudomonadati > Pseudomonadota > Gammaproteobacteria > Natronospirales > Natronospiraceae > Natronospira > Natronospira elongata. The sequence continues at coordinate 7,019 of NZ_JAYGII010000048.1, read as the reverse complement.
GCGTTCCCCCGCCACCTCCACCAATCCAACCGGATCAAGATCGGTACGAACCACGCCGGTGAGCCCGACCATGCCCACGGCACCCGGATCATGACCGCCTTCAAGAGCCGGCCGATAAAGGGGATAGAGCAGCACGTCCTTGATCACCCACAACAAGAGCAACAGCATTGCCAGACGATCGGAAATCCAATCCCATTGATAAAGCAGATAGACGATGATCCCGAACAGAATCAGGCCGGGAATCTGCAGCAGGGTGTACTTGCCAATGGTGCCCATCAGCCCTTCCCTTCGCCGTGCTCGGCGAGCCAGTCCAATACCACCGGGAAATGGTCCTCCCCGGCTTCCGGGGCGGTGAGCATGTCGATATGACCATAGTCGCGGGCGTAACCCTCGGCCTTGGCCAGCAGCAGGAAGCGTTGCTTCCCTTTACCGGACTCGGCCATCAAACGCTTGACGTCCTCCGGGTGGCCCAGGGCGGCATCGGCGGCCCCCGCCAGATACAGGGTCGGAGGCAGTCGCTGCTCGGCCAGGGCCGCCCGATAGTCAAAGCCATCGATCGGGTCCACCCAGCGGGTCTCACGTACCCAGCGCCGTCCGTGAGAGAAGCTCAAACGGCTCTCATCATCGGAGCCGAAGCGCAAACGCCGGGCCGGCAGATAACCGGCCAGCAAAACAATCAAAGGCGACAGCCAGCACCAGATCAAGTCCACATAGAGGAGGCGGCGAAGATTCCAGACCCGGACCCGACGCTTGCTGCCGAAAAAAACCAGAGAAGCCACCGAGCGGGCCCGTTCCGGAAAGCGGGCGAGGACCGCATTCATCAACACACCACCCCAGGAATGGGCGATCCAGTGCTGGCTGACGCCGGGGCGCTGCTGCCCGATATAATCCTGCGCCGCCGGGATTTCCCTGAGGATGGAATCGGTCTGACTGTAGCGACTGCCCCGAGCAATCCGAGGGCGACTGCCCCCACGCCCGCCCAGGTCCATCACCCAGACATCATAACCACGTTCCGCCAGCCAGGGCGCCAGGCCCCGGCCGGAACGACTGTAGAAGATACGGCCATTCTCGATGGCACCGTGAAGCAGGAACAGCACCTGACCTTCACCGGGAAAGCGACGCAGATGGATACAGCGTTCACCGTCCAGTTCCACGAAATGTGACTCTGCATTCACCGCACTCCCTCCGCCGCCGCTCTGGCCGCTTCCAGTTCTTCCTCTGCCTGCATCCATTCACTCTCCAGTCGCTCAAGTTCACTGCGAAGTGCTGCCTGCTCCTTGAGCAGGGGTTGAAGCCGAAGCCCGGCCTCCTCCTCATACAGGGTCGGGTCTGCCAGCTGCTCTTCCAGACTGGCGAGGCGTTCCCCACTCTTCTCGATGTCCTTCATCAGGCGAGCGGCACGATCCTTGAGTGGTTTCAGGGCCTGCCGCCGCTCGGCCGCAGCCCGCCGGGCCGCCTTGCCACGGTCATTGCCACCACCGCCGCCGTTGGTCTGGCTTTGACTGGCCTGGCGGTTCAGTCGCTGCTGATCCAGCCAGACACGATAGTCTCCCAGGTCGCCGTCAAAATCACGGACACTGCCGTCAGCCACCAGCAGATACCGATCCACGGTGTTACTCAGCAAGTGGCGATCATGGGACACGGTCACCACGGCACCCTCAAAGCCCTGCAGTGCCATGGTCAGGGCATGACGCATTTCCAGGTCCAGGTGGTTGGTGGGCTCGTCCAGCAACAAGAGGTTGGGGGCCTGCCAGACCAATAGGGCAAGCACCAGCCTTGCCTTCTCACCCCCGGAGAACGGGGCCACCGGATCGGTGGCCATGTCCCCCTGAAAGCCGAATCCCCCGATGAAGTCCCGCAGCTTCTGTTCCGATACCGCGGGTGACAGGCGTTGGAGATGATCCAGGGGGCTGGCAGCGGTATCCAGTTGCTCAAGCTGATGCTGAGCGAAGTAGCCGATCCGCACATTGGCACCCACATGGCACTCACCGGCCATGGGCGCCAGCTCACCGGCCAGGGTCCGCACCAGGGTGGACTTGCCGGCGCCATTGGGCCCCAGCAGGCCGATCCGGTCACCGGGTCCAATGCTGGCATCCACGCCGCTCAGCACCGGGTCCGTGCCGTAGCCGAGACTCACCCCCTCGAGCTTGATCAGGGGATTGCCCGCCCGGGGTGCGTCGGGAAATTCAAAGTGAAAGGGCGAATCCACATGCGCCGGGGCCAGCTTCTCCATGCGTTCCATCGCCTTGATACGGCTCTGGGCTGCCTTGGCCTTGGTGGCCTTGTAGCGGAAGCGATCAACGAACTTCTGCATATGCGCGATTTCGCGCTGCTGCTTCTCGTACAGGGCCTGCTGTCGGGCCAGTTGCTCGGCCCGCTGGCGCTCGAACTCGCTGTAGTTGCCGCGATAATGATTCAGGCGACAATGTTCGATGTGGAGGATTTCAGCCACCACCGCATCCAGAAACTCCCGGTCATGGGAGACCAGCACCAGGGTTCCCTGATAGGCCTTGAGCCAGTCTTCCAGCCAAAGCACCGCCTCCAGATCCAGATGGTTGGTGGGCTCGTCCAGAAGCAGGAGATCGGAGGGGCACATCAGGGCCTTGGCCAGGCCGAGCCGCACCCGCCAACCGCCGGAAAAGCTCCCCACCGGGTCGCCATGCCGGCTGGCGGCAAAGCCGAGCCCATTCATCAGCTCCCCCGCCCGGGCCCGGGCGGAATATCCGTGCACATCCTCGAAGCGGCCATGAGCCCGAGCAATGGCATCTCCGTCTCCCGAGGCTTCCGCTTTGGCCACGTCCGCTTCCGCGGCGCGGAATGCCGGGTCGCCATCCAGCACGAAGTCAATGGCCGGGCGGTCCAGGTCAGTGAACTCCTGGGCCATGTGGGCGATCAGCCAGTCTGAGGGTACCGACACCTGACCGGCATCCACCGCCAACTCACCCCGCAGCAGGGCGAACAGGGAACTCTTGCCACTGCCATTGGCGCCCACCAGACCGATCCGGTGGCCAGGGAAAAGGGTCGCGCTGCCGCCCTCGATCAGGGCCTCCGGGCCGCGGCGCAAGACAATGTCGCTAATCTGGATCATGCTGATATCACTGCTGCAGGGGTGAGCCATGCCCGTCCGGGAACGACGGGGCGGGTAGTGTATCCCCTGTGTCCCGGCACTGCACAAAGACTGAAACATCGGCCAGCCGGCATCGTCTACGACCCGGCAGTCCGATCCCCGAGGCACCCTTTCCCCCAAGGGGACGGACGCCCCCCGTATGAGGGATGGCCCGGACAGGCAGAATGGGCTGTAATCATACGGGTCGCAAAGCATACCGGCATTGCCGGTGCCCCTTTCGCACGACTGGGTCCACCTCCTTATCGTGCGAAATCGGGGTGGCGGGCTTCAGGGATGAAGCCTGTCTCCCCGAACTTGCTTGACGCTGACTTCCCCCTCCGGTTTAATTTTCGCGCTGCTTTATTCCCCCAATTCGTTTCAGGAATCGAATCACAGCATGTCTCGTAGCCAGCGCCTCATCCAATTGCTCACAGAACAGGGTCCACTCAGCTCCGCGGCCGTACAGAAAGCCCTGGGCATCAGCCGCCCCACCCTCTCCCGTCTCATGCGGGAAGTGAATGACCAGGTGCTGCGACTGGGCCAGACCCGACAGGTTCGCTACGCGGTGCCGCGCCAGCTCGAGGGCCTGCCGGACAGCCTGCCGGTCTATCGCGTGGATGAAGACGGCCGCGCCCACGACCATGCCCGGATACGCGCCCTGGCGCCGAGCGAATGGGCCTGGCAGGCCGAGGACGGCCTGCGCATCGGCACCGGCCTGCCAAGGGAGATCAGCGCCCTCTGGCCCCGCGGTTACATGGCGGATGCCCACTTCGGTCAGGTCGGCGACGAGGAAGAGCAACTGCGACTGCTGAGTGAACAGGGCATCGCCATGCCGGGCAACCTGATTCTTGGCGAGGCCGCCATGGCCGGATTCCTCGGCCATGACCCCGAGCCCCATTCCCTGGATGATCTGCCCAAACTCGCCCAGCAGGCCGAGGCCGGCGACCCGCCCGGTGAACCGGTCCCGGGTGACTCGCCCCGCTTCACCGCCTGGATGGAGGGCCATCAGGTTCTGGTCCGCTTCGCGCCCCTGGCCGATTCGCCCACCGCGCAACGCCAGGCCGGGCTGCTCGCCGCCGAGGCCCAGGCCCTGGAACTGCTGCGGCGCCAGGGCTTGCCGGTGGCCCCGGCCCGCCTGCTCGACCTGGGCGGCTACCGCTTCCTGGCCACCGCCCGGATTGACCGGGTCGGGCGCCTGGGACGCCGCGCCGTTCTCCCGCTCCGGGCCCTGAGCGGCAAGGGGGTGGACCCCGAAGACGCCGCCGCGACCGCCACCGCCCTCAAGCGCAGCGCCCGCCTGTCAGCGGAAGAGGCCGAACAGATCCTCTGGCTGGAGGAATTCTTCCGCCTGATCGGCAGCCGTCCGCTGGATGGCGAAACATTACCGTTCTTCCCCACCGAGGACGCCCTGCACCTGGCTCCCCTCCAGGCCCTGCCCCCCTCCCGGCTGGCACCGGCCGAGGACGGCAGCCTCCCCGACCAGTTCCCAGCCCCGAGCCTGCCCGCCACCGGCGCCCTGGCCCGCTGGCGCAGCGCTGCCCAGGCCGCCGCCGAGTACTGCCAGCGCCTGGCCAGCGATGAACGCCTGGACTTCGAGCTCCGCAAACTCGCCGGCGGCCACGGCAAGATGCTGGCGGAACGGCTGGAGCGGTTGGGTTAAAGACCGTAGGAGCGGATTTATCCGCGATCCAACGCTTCGATTGCCCTCATATCGCGGATAAATCCGCTCCTACGGCGTGTGGGCATGGCCTTGCCTTACTCGCAGCTCGCCCATTTTTCCAATATGATCCGCTCTTTTGTGGTCACTGAAGTGCGGGGAAAACAATGAGTGAGCGGGGACAGGCCTTTGGCAGCTTCGTAGAACGGGCGGCGCGGAAGATTCCCGATCCGGTCATCATTTTCATGGTCTTTCTGCCGGCGGCCCTCCTGGTCTCCATGCTCATGGGCGGGCATGAGTTCGAAACCATCGGCGTGGGCGGCGAACCGGTCACCCACACCATCAAGGCGATGTACGAGGCCGAACACGTCCGCTGGCTGTTCGACAATGCCCTGGTGGACAACTGGCTGGCCTTCGGCAACGGCGTGCTCGGTGTCATCCTGGTGGTCATGCTGGCCATCGGCATTGCCGAGAGTTCCGGCCTTTTTGGCGCCCTGATCAAGCGGGTGGGACTGAATCTGCCGAGCAAATGGCTGCCGCTGCTGCTGGTCTTCCTTGGCATCATGAGCTCGGTTGCCACCGATGCCGGCTATCTGGTTCTCATACCCCTGGCCGGCCTGCTGTATGCGGGCATCGGCCAGAATCCCCTGATCGGCATGGCGGCGGCCTTCGCCGGTGTCTCGGCCGGCTTCAGCGCCAATCTCATGCCCGGTTCGGTGGATGTGATCATCGGCATGAACGCCCAGGCCTTCGCCGAGGCCCAGGGCGTGCCCTTCGAGAACACCCTGGGCCAGCCGCTCAACCCGGCCACCATGAACTACTGGTTCATCCTGACCTCGACCTTCGTTCTCGCCATTCTCGGTGCCTGGGTGACCCTGCGCTGGGTCAAGCCGCGCCTGGAGAATCAGAGCTGGGTGGTGCCCGAGGAAGTCAACTTCGATGAGTTCCAGCTCACGGATGCCGAACGTCGGGGGCTGCGTGCTTCCTTCCTGGGGGTGCTGGTTTCCCTGGCGGTGGTCTTTGGATTGGGCTATGGGCCCCTGTCTTCCTATACCGATGAGGCCGGCAATGTGGTCCGGCCGTATCTCAACAACATCATCCTGCTGATTTCCTTTTTCTTCGCCATCACCGGTGTCTTCTTTGGCGTTGCGGCGGGAAAATTCAAGCGCACCTGGGATGTGGTCCAGGCCATGGTGGGCCAGATGAACACCCTGGGTTATGTGATGGTGCTGACATTCTTCTGCTACAACTTCCTGGGTGTGCTGTCCTACAGCGGTCTGGGCCAGTACATCACTTACCTGGGTTCGGAAGGCCTGCTGGCGCTGGGCCTTCAGAACTATCCCATCCTGCTGATCATCGGCTTTATCTTCACCACGGCCCTGATCAACCTTTTCGTGGGCGGGCTGACGTCGAAGTGGATGCTGCTGGGCCCGATCTTCATCCCCATGCTCTACTTCGTGAACAGCGACATGACACCTGACCTGGTGGCTGCCGCCTATCGCGTGGCGGACTCCTCCACCAACATCATCACGCCGATGATGACCTATGCGGGGGTGATCCTGGCCTTCATGCGCAAGTACAAGCCGGAAATGACCTTTGGCGACATGCTGCTGATCATGGTGCCCTATTCCATCGCCTTCCTGCTGGTCTGGACGGCGCTGTTGGTCGGCTTCATTGTTTTGGGCATTCCCTTGGGTTTCTGAAGATAGCAGTGTGAGGCAGCTTCGTTCAGGTTAGTACCCTTTGATGTCGGGGGCGCGAGTCGGCTTCGTTTGGGTTAGGACCCTTCGATGACGGTGACGGGGGGCGTTCCGGCCTTGGAGCCGACAGGGCCTACCTTTGGTGGGTGTCACCTGTGCAGTGCTCGCGGAGCGTCTGGTTCAGTCTTATGCCTTGGTGCCAGCCGGAGGCTCTTGATCGCGGATAAATCCGCTCCTACGGCGGCTTCGGCATACGCTAATGGCACCGTCGTAGGAGCGGATTTATCCGCGATTTCACCCGCTGAATCGAAGGCAATCTGCCGATCAATCTGAATGCACCATCAGCAAGCACGGCCAAGGTGACCACCGCCTAGAGTAGGTCCAGGTTCCGGTGGCCTTGCTCAGGGCTGTGTGAGGCAGGGTGAGGCAAGACCGATGGTCCGGTGGACCATCGCAGCTTGCCGAACGCCCGCACAGGGATGTGCGGGCTGGACCGGAAGACGGAGCAGGAAAGCGCAGTCTTTCGGTCGCCCCCAAAGCCTACAGGGATGTATCT
>NZ_JAYGII010000047.1:0-13721 GCF_034931365.1 Natronospira elongata | reverse complement strand
CAAGCTTGTGCTCCTCGGGAATGCGATCCACGGATTTCAGCACCCCACCCACGAAGCGGTCGCGCTCGCGTCGGACACGGTCCATCACCGCCTCGCCATCGATGGCCACTTCCGTTCGCACGCCAAACTGGCCGGCATGACGGGCTTCATGGGCCGCATCCGCCGCCGCAATCAACAGCTTGCTGGGCATGCAGCCCACCCGGGCACAGGTGGTGCCATGGGGCCCGCCCTCAATCAACACCACCCGATCCGTTTCCTTCATTACCTCACGATAGGCCCCGAGACCCGCCGTCCCGGCACCGATAATCGCTACATCCACCTCACGCGTCTGCATGACTGCTGCTCCTTAATCCGAAACCTGTTTCCCCACATTATCAGCTTAGACTCAGCACAAAGCGATTCGTGACAGCGACGGCCTTGGCAACCCGGGGCTGGCTTTTGATCAATGAAATTGCGAAGCTGAACAGACCCAAGAATGGCATTCAAAAAACATGTAAAGGCACCCATGTCTCTCGACATATTCCGAATCAGTGACCAAACCGTCCGCCGACTCAGAGTGGTCTTCATCACGCTCATCGTCGCCTCCCTGCTTGGCCTCGGACTGCTTCTGCTGCTCGACTGGATGGGCATCGCCAACCGGGATCATCCGGTGGTTTTTCTGTTGGTCGGGATGCTGGTCGTGGCCGGTGGCCTGGAGTTCGGCCTGGAATCCCTCCGCCAGGCCGGACGCCACGAAGATAAATGGTGGCGGCCTTAGGCCATGCGCTTTTCACCCGGCGAGTGGCGCAGAGAGATCGACTGGCAGCTGAAACGGGCCCTGCCCTGGTCGCGGCCGGTACGCAAGCGCCCCACCCCGCTCAGCGAGCTCCAAACCCAGCTCAGCCGCGACGCAAGAAACCGCTTCGAGCAGCTACACGAGCAATACGACCTCAAGGCCTGGGATGGGATTTGTACGCCGATTGAGCATAGAGAAAGCCTGTACGTTCTGGACCTGCTCGACCGTCATGTACCCAGACCGCCAAGGCACCTTGAGATCCAGGCTCTGGACGTGGGCTCCAAGAGCTGGCCTTACCTGCCAGGCCTGTACAGCTGGCTATCCACCTCGTGGACCGGAGTCGAGCTGGATGCCCATGTCCGTTACCTGGATTTCACCACCCGGCGAGCCCACGGCGAGACCATGGCAGCCCATCACCCGGGCTGCCGCTATCTGGCCGAGAACATCCTCAACATCACCGGGCAATACGATGTCATCACCTGGCTGCTCCCCTTCGTCACCCCTGCTCCTCTCGAAAGCTGGGGGCTTCCCGCGCGTTTCTTCGCACCCGAAAGAATGCTCCAGCATATCCACGGATTACTTGCCCCCGGCGGCTGCCTGTTCATCAGCCACAACACCCAGGCCGAGGCCCGAGCCCAGGCCGTATTGCTTGACCAATGCAATCTTAATTACGTCGACCGCCTCTCGATGCGCAGTCCTTTCGCACCAGAGCGGGAGCGACACCCTGGCTGGCTGGTGAAGAAACAGGGCTAGCAGGAAACTGCTCTGAAGCCTGCCCCATCCTCCAACCGTACCGCCAAACACTGGGTGGCACACACTCATAGCCAGGCTATGTAAACGGCAGCCCCAGCCGCCCGGTTTACCAATCCACATTGATCTGTCCTGTTTGCTGCTCCGGGAATCTCTCGATTGGACACCCATCTACCTGGCCACACCACCATTTGCATACCCATTGGAACCAAAGATCACTACAATGGACAAACCTTATGCATTACCGATCCACTCATGTTACAAAAAGATTTGTCGATGTTCGCAGACCACCTGGTGGAAAAAGAACAAATTACACAAGCAGCGCACCAGCCAATCGGCCAATAACTCAGGAAAACCCACATGCTTTGCGAGAAACTCCGCATTAACGAAAAAAACCTGTCTTTACGCATCAGTTTTCTCAAGCTGGACGACAAAGACCTTTCAACGCTCGAAAGCCTCAAACCCTGGCTCAACAAGCGAGCCAGGGCCATTGTCAAACGATTCTATGACTTTCAGTTCAAGCACCCCATGAGCATGGGCTTCTTCAACGCCTATGCTGAACGAAACAAGCTTTCGCTATCCAAGCTGCGGGAACACCTGGAGTCTGCTCAAGCCGAGTATCTCCAGCAATGGGGCCTGGCTGGAGAAAGAGGCATTGACATGAAGTACTTCGAACGACGCCTCTTCATCGGCCAACTCCACAATCAGATCGGACTGCCCCAAAAGTTGTACATGGGCAGTTATTCGCTGCTCATGGAGCTTATCGAAGATCAGCTTTATCGTGACTACTTCTTTCGCCCCTGGTTTCGGAAGCGAGCCCATCGGGCGATGACCCGAATGATGCTATTGGATATGCAGGCGGTATCGGACGGCTTTATGGTGGACTTGCTGGATGAACTGGGCGACCTGGAAACCATCATCAAGGTTCGAGATGACAAGGAAGATCTCTCTGATCATGTGAACACTGCCAAGCATTTTCTCAAGGGACTGCTGGAACGGGTTGCCCGAACCTGCGAGGAGCTTGACGAGGCCATGGAGGGGCTTCTGGAAAAGGCGGAGACTCTTTCCAGCTCCTCGCAGCAGGAAGCGGCCTCCATCCAACAAATGACTACGACCTTGACCCATATACGTCAGTCAGTTTCCAAGAATGATGAGCGAGTTCGAGAAACGGCTCGAATCACCACGGGCGGCGAGGCTGCCAATGAGAGTGACTCAATGCTAAGCGAAGAAGAAGCCCGTTCCTTGACGGCCGCCATGCAGGACATCGGCACGGCGTCTCGAGAGATCGCGGAAATCGTTGACCTGATCAACGACATTGCCTTCCAGACCAATCTGCTGGCCCTCAACGCTTCAGTGGAGGCCGCAAGAGCGGGCCATAATGGCCGGGGATTCGCCGTTGTCGCCAATGAAGTCAGAGCCCTTTCCGTCAAGACGAAGGAATCATCCGAAAACATCAAGCGCCTGGTGACGCGAGCGACTGGCGCCATCAACAAGGGTGATTCTTTCGTATCGGACGTGGCAGACAGAATCCATGCCATCGCCGAAGACCTTCGTCAGCAAACCACCAGCATTGCCGAATTCAGCACCGCTTCAGAGGAAATCGACCGTGCTGCTCAAAGCAATGCCCAGGGCGCGGAAGAGATATTCAGTATTGTCGAGAAATTGCGGGTCAACACCCAGGAGCTGCGCCAAAGCCTCAATGGCGACACAATCCAGGATACTCGCAATTCCTCAGCCACCGCCGGCAGCCCCTATTAAGGAGCTGGCAGGCGTAGAGAAAGACGGCCTGTAGCCCCAGTATGCAGAGGGCCATTTGGCTTGGGAAGACTCGCTGTAGCAAAGACCAGGCTAAGGCCCCATAGGGGCAGACAGTGCCGCCTGAATCCCATCTCTCCGATCCCGGGCCAGGCCCCGGAAAGCCGGTGATAAGCGCTCGCCATCAGTCAGGCGCTGCCAATAAGTGACGGCCGCCTTCCCCGAGCATGCCACGCCAATTTATCACCCGTTTCCAGGTAAAAACCGCTCGGGGCGACGCCGTGCAGGGTAGCCAGAAGCGTTACCCGAACCGCCTTGTCCACGGCGCAAAGTGGCTGCGCGCTCCCCGCCCCGGCCAAGTCCCGCCGCTCCAGGACAGAAAGTACTGCCTCAACACTGCCATTCCTTCACGCCACGGTTTCCCGAGAAAATGAATAGATTTTATCCTCCAGATCAAGCCCAAGCGGTGCCAGCAGCCCTATTCAAGAGGCTCAGGCATCAAGGCCCGGGCTTGCCCAGCAAGGCAAAGCCCTCTTGCCCAAGCAACTCGCCCCAGCGCCGATAGCCTTCCGCCGAAGGGTGAAAGCCGTCCGCACCGAACAGCGATTCCAGTGGCTCATCCGAATCCTCGGGCATGGGGGAATAGGCAACCGCCGCCATGGCCGACGCCCAGGCCGCGGCCGCCTCGCCCAAGCAAGCAGCGCGCAGGCCAAGTACCTGGCGCGTCGGGGAAGGAATCGCCGGGAAGCGGTTCATCGGCGGCACCGAGGCCAGCACCACCGGCACCGGCCCGCAGCGCTCGCGCAGCGATTCCAGCAGGCGAGTCAAATCCCGCCGCCAACGCCGCGGCCCGTGAAAGCGAAGCGTGTCATTCACCCCCAGGATGACCACGGCCAGATCCGCTTCAACATCCTCGGCCGGCTCCAGTAGACGCTTACGCAGCGAATGCGCCGTGGCCCCATTCCTTCCCAGTACCCGCCAGGCCACCGCACGGCCACTCAGCGCCGCCACCGTCTCGGCCGTCCACCGCGCCACCGCCTGTTTCTGATCCGGCGCCCCCACCCCGACCGCCGTCGACTCCCCCATCACCAGCAGCCGAAGCACCGGCGCCGCACCGTCCACGCGCCCGGAACGCGCACCCGGCGCCTCCCCCAAACGCGGCACCGTCAGGCGCAGATAGGCACCCTGCAACAGAACGACCGGGAACAGCAGCCAACTGGACAGTGCGGCAACCGACACCAGGAACCGCCGAAGCCTATACCGCATTAAAATATACTCCCTGACAATCCGGTGCCTTTCAGGATCACTCGGGTATCTGTTTCGAGTACAACCAGAACTCAAGGCGCTTCGTAACGCACCTGCTCGCCTCGAAGATACCCCAGCCAGCGTCTCACAGAGCCGGGGCGACCAATTCGGCGCGGATTTCGGATTCGCTCATACATCCGTATCCCTTCTCTGCCAGGCACCCCCAGCCCGCCAGATCCATTGACCATCGCGCTCGCTCGACACGGCAACGACCTTTCCTAGAAAGTCCTCCAGTCCCGCCAGGACGCTGGCAAAATCCCGCTCGACCGGCACATCGTCACCGAGTCGACGCAAAAAGGCCCGCCACTGTTGTTTTTTATCGGAGGCAAAGCCTTCCGAGAAGATCGGCTGGGACGGCAGCCGGGTGTCGCGCCGTCCGAATGTCGTCCTGATGGCCTCGGCCAATGTATCCAGCTCGAATTCAAACTGGCGCGAAAGCAGCCAGATATCATAAAAGTCCTTCATGCGGCTGTTGAGCGGGCCGAGGGCCACCATGGCCTGAAACTTTTCGGCAATTGTCGATTCCCGGCTGTAGCACAGCAGTACCGGAGCGGGAAAATCCAGCAGTGCCGGATAAGACATGCGTCTGGGTTCAGGCACAATGGCATCGCCAAATCCGATATCAATTTGCAGTGACACTCGCGCTCCGTCGAGATGCGCCTGGCCTCGAATGCGGATACCCTGATAGTTCGCATCCTTGGTAATGGTTTCCGCCTGCAGTCCATTGCTGTCAAAGATCAAGCCATCATCAACAGTCTCTGTCCGTAATACCGATCGGATCCGTTCCAGTTGCTTATTCGGGTCATTGTCGGCATGCCCGAGCATATCGATATCCATGGTCGGGCGGGATTGCGGCGCTTCCCAGACCTGCAGCATAAGCGCCCCTTTCAGAATAAAGCGCTCTGCCTCACCGGATTGGCTCAGCCGGTACAGGAACCGTTCCATCACATAGAACTGAAGCACTTCCTGAAACGGTCGCCCCTGTTCCCTGGAGAGGTTCAGCAGGCGCTGGCGTACCGAGGCCGCGGCATTACGCATCGGAGGCCACCTCCAGGTAGGGCCGTATTCCTTTGCCCACACGGCAGATAGTGGCGTACTCCAGAACCCGGGGATAGTCAGGCCGGTGACGCTTCGGATAGAGCCTGATGGCCTCGAGAAACACATCCATGCCCAGGGTGTTGCGATAGGCGAAGCAATCGGCCAGCGTCTTTTCCGGGCAATACACCCGGAGACTGGTGCCATCCAGGGAATGCATCTCCACACCGCTAGTGAAGCGCCGGCCGGAAAACCGATACCCCCGCACAGGTGGATAATCGAGCTTCGGCAGGCGGGCATTGCGGGCCACGGCCAGGTCGATCCGACGCGGGATCTGGGTGGTCATATCATGCCAGGCCAGTGCCGAAACCAGGCAGAGCACCGCTTTAGGAAAGCGTGTAGCGACGACCAGCAGGTCCGGGTCGCTTACCCGCGGCAGCTCCGTCAGACGATATGTTCCTCGGCTAACTCTCTCAATCACTCCCTGATCCCGAAGCTTGTAGAACTGGTAACGGCTAACCCCTCGAGCGAGCGCTTCGCTCAGACGCAGCTGCCCGCCGTGGGCCCGAAACAGGGCCACAAGGTCGGTGCTCGCCGTGTTTGATGACTTGGCCTGGGTCATGGCAAATCAGACAAACCGCCTCCAAAAACGCACTTCTGGCGACATTTTGTCTGCGCTCGGCTTGCCGGTCAAATCTTCATCGGTTTCGGCCGCGAGCCTGCCTGCTATCCGCCCCCACGAGGATTTTCATTACCCAGCCACAGCCACGAAGTGCGCCCGCTGAAGCCGCTGCTCGCCCGCCCAGCGATAGGCCACCAGCTGCCCGCCCTTGGCAACGCTGTAATCCAGGCAGGCCACATTCGTCGCCAGGGACGAAGGCTCGCCCCAGAGCCAGTAATGACCAAAGAACACCGGCGGCGCCTCGGCCGGGTATTGCAGCACCGGGTAGTGGGCAGGGATGGCCTCGTCCGGCAATGCGGCCGTCAACGACGGCGGGCCCATGGCCACCGCCGGCCAGCGATCCCCCGGCGCCACCTGCCACCAGGCCACCCGGGCTTCTGTCCGGTGATTGCCATCCTTGTCGCGAAACGACACGCCATCAGGCAATGCCCACTCCACCCCCTTCAGCACTTCCGACAACGCCGCCCCCAGCGAGGCTGACTCATCGAAGGCCTCCGGAAACGCAGTCGGCCAGTCCCTCCGCTCCCGCACGCCGCTGGCCTCAACCACCGCCATCGCTTCCGGCGACCAGGCCGCGTGCACCACCCGCACCCCGTCCAGCGCCAGCCAGAACGGCAGACCCTGAAACCAGGCCACATCGTCCGCCAACTGCGCCGCATGCCCCCGATAGGATTCCAGCGTCGCCGCATGCTGGCGATGATTCTTATCGCTACGAGGCCGAAGATAACCCCCACCTCGCGGATCCGGCGTGTGAAAGCCGATCGCATTGAACTCATGATTGCCCATGATGCAATGCGCACTACCGGCCGCCACCATCGCCCGGACCGTGGCCACCACCTGCCGGGACTGATCCCCACGATCAATCAAATCCCCGACAAACACCGCCTGACGATCCGGATGCCGCCAGACGCCTGCGTCCTGACGATAACCCAGCTTCCGAAGCAGCCGCTCCAACGCATCCAGCTCACCGTGAACATGGCCAATCAGGTCATACATCGCTACCGCTCCCTTGGCTCCGTTGCTTGCACCGGAACCCATTGCCAACCGGGCCCATCATCGACCAGGGCACCAGGCCCTGACAATTTCATTTCATGAAACAAGCATTCCCGGCCTCGATGACCTATGCTTTAAGGCCGCCAACGGAAACTGAACAATGACAAACCATCGATTGAGCCGTTTGAAACCAGGCCTTCGGGAGAGCGCGATCCTGCGCCATCTCGAATGACGACCATGCGAGCCATCGTCCAGGATCGATACGGGGCACCCGACAAGGTCCTGCATCTGCGCGAAGTCGACATCCCGACACCCGCTCCGGACGAGGTCCTCGTTCGGGTAAGAGCCGCCTCGGTCAACCCCGACGTATGGCATGCCGTCACCGGCTACCCCCGCCTGATGAGACTCATGGGCGCCGGCCTGAGAAGACAGAAACAAGCGATTCCCGGACTGGACATGGCCGGCGAAGTGACCGCCGTTGGACAGGCCGTGACGGACTTTCGCCCCGGCGATGCGGTGTTCGGTGAAACCCACGACCGAATCCAATGGGTCAACGGCGGGGCCTACGCCGAATACGTCTGCGTGCCGCAACAGGTATTGGCGCTCAAACCCGAAGGCATCACCTTCGAGCAGGCGGCATCGGTGCCCACCGCCGGGATCATAGCCCTGGTCAATCTCCGCAAGAACCTATGGACAGAGCCGGGTCAGCGCATCGTGATCAACGGCGCCGCCGGCGGCGTGGGCAGCATCGCCATTCAAATGGCAAAAGCGAACGGCGCCTTTGTTATCGGCGTGGATCACAGCAGCAAACTCGACTACATGCGATCCCTGGGTACCGACAAGGTCATCGACTACACGCAAGACAACGTCATCGAGCTCGAAAAAGACATCGATCTCATCATCGATGTCGCCTCCACCCTCCCGCTCTCTGATTGCAAACGCATCCTCAAGCCCGATGGCGCAATCATCATCATCGGCCACGATCACTACGGCGCCAAAGGCCACCGAACCCTGGGTGGGATCCCCTACTTTCTCGGCCTCATGCTGTGGGCACGATTCGACCGCCACCTGCCCTGGCCCTCATTCGAGGTCATCGAAAAACGCGATGCCATGGTGATTCTTCGTGGCATGCTCGAGGCGGGGACATTGACTCCGGTCGTGGCCAGAACCTTCCCCTTGTCAGAGGTACCCCAGGCGATTGAATACCTGCAGGCAGGCCAGTCAGCTGGCCGTATCGTCATCGTGCCCTGAATCAGCAATATTGCCCGCTCGATTCGGGCCGTCAGTATCGTGGCTTCACCCACCCCGAGCGCTGAAAATTCACCTCAGTGCATGCAGCATTTCTTGAACTTCTTGCCGCTGCCACAAGGACAAGGCTCATTACGCCCCACCCGCGGGCCTTCACGGCGAACCGTACCCTGGGGCCGGGCAGCTGCCGCGGGCATGAACTCCTCCCGGCGCTTCAGCCAGTATGCATGCAGACCCTGGGCACTGGGGCCGATCTTCGCCTGCATTTTCTCCAGATCCGCTGTCGGCAGATCATGCGCCGGCCAACCCGCTTGTTCGGTAAAGGCCATGATCGGCGCCAGCAAACGCTTGACCTCCTCGCCCCCCTTGCGCCAGTTGGCGGCGTCCAGACTCATGCCCCTGAGATATCCTTCACACCATTCATCCACAATGGTGTAAACCTTCCCCTCCACCTCACGCTCGAAGAAGATCGGTTCGAATATATCCGTCTGCCCCATAAGGCAGTCGGATACATTATTCATATGCCGCATGACAAGCCCCGTCACTTCCTGGGCCTCTTCCATGCTGTTCCAGATAGGCTGCTCATCCCCCCAGATAGCCGCCAGCCACCGAGACGGCATGATCATCGCCGGCCCACTCACGATGGCCGTGAGAAACCCATCCAGCCCCGGAACGGTCAACACCCCTTCATCCCGATCAGGATCCGGCTCTTGGGCATCAAGCTCCTCCTCGGACAGTCCGCGATAGAGCAGAAAGTCCCCCAGTTGATCCAACTCCGCCTGACTCAGGCCTTCTGATGCCTGCTGCATAATGACCGTTCTCCTGTCACAAGAAATATTCATCGTCCCTGTGTTTTCAGACCATCCCAGTCTGCACCGTGGAAGTCACGGATCAGCTCACATCCCATTATCTGATTCTACATGGCGCTTGAGGCGATGGGCACGCAGACCAAGCACCTGACGCGTGGGGGAAGGAATCGCCGGAAACCGCTGCATCGGCGGCACCGCCGCCAGCACCACCGGCACCGGCCCGCAGCGCCGGCGCAAGGCGTCCACCAGCCGGGTCAGATCCCGCCGCCAGCGCCGCGGCCCGTGAAAACGCAGGGTGTCGTTCACCCCCAGCACCAGCACAGCCAGGTCGGCCTCCACATCCTCGGCCGATTCCAGCAGCCGCACACGCGCCGAATGCGCCGTGGCCCCATTCCGCCCCAACACCCGCCAAGCCACCGCCTGCCCGCTCAATGCCGCCACTGTCTCCGCCGTCCACCGCGCCAGCCCCCGCGCCTGATCCGTCGCCCCCACCCCGGCGGCCGTCGACTCCCCCACCACCAGCAGCCGAAGCACCGGCCCCTCGCCGTCCACGCGCCCGGAACGCGCACCCGGCGCCTCCCCCAAGCGCGGCACCGTCAAACGCAAGTAAGCGCCCTGCAAGACAACCACCGGCAACAGCAGCCAACTGGCCTGCGCAGCAAACGACACCGACATCCGTCGAAACCTATCCCGCATCGAAACCCTCTCCCGGACGGTCAGAATTGTTCCAGTATCACCCGCGCAGCAGACACCTGCCCAGCGAGTAAACCTTCAAGACCAGCGAAGAACGCATCATCAACTGGTGGGAACAGAGATACTGCGGGGAAACAAAGCCGCTACTCGCAGAGCGCTTTCACGACGAAGCACGGGCAACCCTACCCGCGCCTGAACCGACACACAACGACTCTCTGATACAGAAATTCGATGCGGTCAATCTCAGGCGGATACGGTTGAGGCAGGATCAGCAGGTGTCGGAGTGGTCCAGCCCAGGATAGACTCCAGGTTCTCACCCTTGGCACAAAGCCATTAAGCGCGGTCGGCGCCTCCGTTTCCAGCATGTGATCGATAGGCCCTCACAAATCAGCGAGGCTGCCATCGGTTAATGACTGCCTCAGGAATACAGGCGGTGCAATGCCTCGAGCTGCTCAAGAAGACCCGGAATATCGTCCTGGATAATACTCCAGACAATATCGTCATCAATCCCGAGGTAAGCGTGGATGAGTCGATTTCTGGTCGCGATGATCTTTCGCCACGGCACTTCCGAATGATCCACTTTGATATCTTCCGGAACCCGAGTCGCAGCCTCACCAATCAATTCCAGATTACGCAGCGTTGCATCGTAGGTCAGACCGTCCGACAAGAAGTCGGCCTGACTCTTACCCTCGGTATAAAGGAGCACCTTCCGGGCGAACTCAATCATGTCGGCGATATAAAACCGCCATTCCCGCTTCGGCCCCTTACCGGACATGCACAGCCTCTTCTTCGATAAACGGTCTCAGTTCCGGCCGAACGGCCTTGTCCGTAACGAGATCCACTGGCCGCCCCAGCAGATCTTCCAGATAAAACTGGAGACCAAAATAGCGATCCGATGTCCCGCGACCATCGAACGCCACGAGAACGTCCACGTCGCTATCAATGCCAGCCTGGCCTCTGACAAAGGAACCAAATACAGCCAAATCCTGAACGTGGAAACGCTGCTGCATTTCCGGCAGGTGTTCCTTCAGCAGATCAAGCACATCATTGCCCTGCATGGCTGGCTCCAAGAATTGTATGCGCCCTCATTATAGCGTTATCCGTCCACAGGTCGAACAAGACGCCCCTCCCACTCTCCGCCCGTACCCCATCATCAACTCAGTCTCCGCCAAGCGTACCGTCCGGTATTGCCCCATCCTCCGCCATGCCATGCTCGAGCGCCGCGTCCAGCGCTCCGCGATCCACGCCGGTCTGGCCCCCGGAAACGATTTTCTGGAGGCCGCTAGCCTTCATCACCAGCCGGGCCGGCCTACACCACCCTGCCATCCGACTGGCGAATCACGATGACGCGGGAAGATCGCAGCATCCACTGACCGTCATTCCACGGGGCAAAGACCCACCAGCACTCGCCTTCCCAGGTCTCATAGACGCCTGCCCGGGCCGGCCGGCCATCGAAGATCTCAAGCGCATCCACCGAGACCTTGGCGCGCCAGGCCGCCATGCGCAGGGCCGTCTCTCGGTCCATGGGGCCATCCCGGTCACGGTCCGCCTGACGCGGATCCCGGCCCGGCCCCCCATCATCTCGGCCCACGGCCGGACACAGATCCAGTGGCGTCTGATCGATACTGGACTGCTGGCGATTGAGAATGCGCAGGATCGTGTGGCGGTCCAGCTGCTCCGACTGGGAGAGGGCCTCGGCATAGGCCGAGACCATTGACCAGACCCGAGGCCGGGCAATCCACGCCCGAACGCGCCGACGCTCCCGGTTCATCATGGCCCAGGGGTCCGGACGCGGAATGCCCTGGAAAGCGGCGTGGAACGACCACAGCGTCAACAAGCGGTCCGCAAGCCGCCGACATTCATTGAGATCACGCGTGGCCCCCAAAGAACGCATCGGCGTCCCCGTCGCCTTGGCTTCCGCCAGCGGGCCGGCCAGCAACACTCTCATCCGTTGCCGCGTGCGGGTCACACTCTCCCACCAGGCCAGGCGGGCATTGCCCGACCCAAGCGCCGGATCGAACCGCGTCGGCCTGTCAGCGACCGAATGACGAACAACCCCCGTGCCCGGCATGGAACGGAACACGATCGCTTTCTCCACGGTAAACCCCTCGTGGAGCGCACTGACCAGGTGCCCCGCCTCGTGGCAACACGTCACCGAAAAATGAATTTGATCACAGTCCCGCATCGCGTCCACCCCTTGAACAGCCAACCCGGCTCAAAACCCATGCAGAGGAACACTGTACAAGAACTCGCAAGCCGCGGTCGCCGGAAAGAACACCGCCGACCACAGCACCCAGCCCAGCTCATTGGCAACCGCATGAAATCCTCCGCCGCTTCCGTCATCGCGGAAGCCAGAGCAACACCTACCAGCGACAGGGCGCGTCGTACTTCGCTCAAGAGAAATGGACCGATAAGTTACGACTTATCAAGGACTTACCAAACCACAAAAACTACTCAAATGGCCAGATATCTGCTAACATGTGGGGTGAAGAAACATCAGGATAAAAGCCATGAGCGAACGCAAGAAGTCCACGCCTCCCAAGCAACCGAGCCGTAAGGCCATCCGGCGGACAGTCGCAAGCTCCACCGCAATCGAAACGGGTGAGCCGATCAATGCTATCGAGAAGAAACTGAAGCGAGGCGCACGCCGCTTCAAAGATGTTCAGCTGGCCAATGGCTGATAACAGCTGGGTTCCTGCCCCCTATTCTCCCGGCTTATCGCTTATCACTGCTTTGAATAACGCCTCCATCGGTTCGTAATTTTCGGCCAGCCCATCCTGAATGGCTGCGTAGTATTTCTCGCGGTTTTCATCTCATCGACTGTAATCCAGTATATTGTGGCCCGCTTGAACGGCCATGACATCCGACACTAGGCGGGCGATCCGACCATTTCCCTCCCTGAAGGGGTGAATCAGAACCAACTCAACATGGGTGACTGACAATGCCGTGACAAACTCGTCATCACTCATGTGATGGGCCGGCGTAAAGCAAGCCAGACAAGTTTTCTGAAATTCATCCAGCAACCGCGGCAACTGCGCGGCAGCGGCAAAATGAAAACCTCCTTTGGCCAGATTGACTGAGCGCTCCTCGCCCGCCCATTCATAGAGATTCCCCAGCCACTGGCGATGCCAGCTCTTGATGTCAGCAACCGCCAACTGTCTGTCAGGGAAATCGTCCCCAAGAATCCTTTCGTACAACTTTTCAAGGAGAACCGATTCCAGCTCATCCATCTCGGCAGGATCAACAATATCTTGCGCATTTCTCAATACTTGGGCGCCAGAACCCGGCTGCCACTCAGACTCCCGTCCGGATGCATCATATCGGCTACCCATTGAACATCTCTTCCTATAGCTCTCTTCACTCATGGAGCACAGAGGCTACACTACACTCGTCGCATCTCGCGAGAGCAAGAATTCAGTGTGTGTGAGCGCGCAGGGATTGATCAGAGGTTCCCTCTTTCCGGGCGAAACCCCGTTCTGCCGGCCTCCTTAACCCCGTAAACTGAACACCCCCAGCATACCCCCGACGGCCACCGCATGCGCGGCCATCAAGACCAGACACACCACCACTTCCA
This sequence comes from Natronospira elongata, assembly GCF_034931365.1. Classification (NCBI taxonomy): domain Bacteria; kingdom Pseudomonadati; phylum Pseudomonadota; class Gammaproteobacteria; order Natronospirales; family Natronospiraceae; genus Natronospira; species Natronospira elongata. Next base: position 102 of record NZ_JAYGII010000047.1, on the reverse strand, counting down.
GACTCATAAGCGACCCACCTTGATCGCAGAGTCCCCCACAAGCACGACAGGTAATGTCGCAAAGAGCCTACTTGCCGCCAACGGCCAAAGACAGGAATACTG
>NZ_JAYGII010000046.1:0-14774 GCF_034931365.1 Natronospira elongata | reverse complement strand
CGGGTCATGGCCGAGATGTACGGCAAGCGTGACGGCTGTTCCCTGGGCCGAGGCGGATCCATGCACCTGTTCGATGCCGACGCCCGCTTCTATGGCGGCAATGCCATCGTCGCCGGCGGCTTGCCACTGGCCGTGGGCCTGGCACTGGCTGATCGCCTGCAGGGCATTGATCGCGCCACGGTCTGTTTTCTGGGGGATGGCGCCGCCGCCGAGGGTGCTTTTTATGAAAGCCTGAATCTGGCTGCCTTGTGGAAGTTGCCGGTGCTTTTTGTCTGTGAGAACAATCAGTACGCCATGGGTACTCCCATAGCGGTGGCCCATGCCGAGACCGCCATTCACCGCAAGGCAGAAGCGATCGGCGTTCCCGCGCAGCTCGTGGATGGCATGAGCGTGATCCGGGTGGAAGCCGCCGCTCGCTGTGCCCTGGACAGCATCCGGAACGGCGAAGGCCCACAGTTTCTCGAGTGTGACACCTATCGTTTTCGCGCGCATTCCATGTTCGATCCCCAACTCTATCGGCATCAATCGGAAGTGGAGGAATGGAAAAAACGCGATCCCATCGACCGGCTCGGCAAGTGGATGAGCGAAGCCGGTCTCTTAAGTCCGGACCAGCGGCAAGACCTGGAAGCGGATATTGCCCAGGAAGTCGAAGACGCCGTGAATTTTGCCGAGGCCGCCGAATGGGAACCCGAAAGCGATCTCCTGGAACATGTGAGCGCCCCCCTGCCCGACCCCATGCCACCGCCGCCCGGCGCGGAAACCGAGGCACAGGACGTCACGCTGAGAGAAGCCTTTCGACGGGGCATTGAAGAGGCTCTGGAACATGACCCGCGGGTCTTCATCATGGGGGAAGACATCGGGCATTACGGGGGCTGCTATGCCGTCACCCGCGACATGCTCGAGCAATTCGGCCCCGATCGGGTCAGGGACACGCCGCTCTCGGAAAATGCCTTCACCGGGGCCGGCATTGGTGCGGCCCTGGGCGGCATGCGGCCCATCGTGGAGATCATGACCGTCAACTTCAGCCTCTTGGCGATGGACCAGATCGTCAATACTGCCGCTGCCCTGCTCCACATGTCCGGTGGCCAGTTTCCAGTACCACTGGTGATCCGCATGGCCACCGGCGCCGGTCGCCAGGTGGCGGCCCAGCATTCCCACAGTTTCGAGAATTGGTTTGCCCATGTGCCGGGCCTCCGCGTGCTGGCCCCCGCTACCCCGGAGGATGCCCGTTACATGCTGTGGGCAGCGCTTCAGGACCCCAATCCGGTGCTGATTTTCGAGCATGTCATGCTCTACAACCGCCAGGGCAGTTTGGCGCCACACCCGGAAGGCGTGGATATCCAGCGGGCGGCCATCCGCCGTCCCGGCCAACACGTGAGCCTGATTACCTACGGCGGTTGTCTCTACAAATGCCTGGAAGCGGCGGATGTTCTTGCCAAGGAGGGGATCGAGGCCGAAGTGATCGACCTGCGGGTGCTGCGGCCCCTGGATACCGATACCTTGCAGGCGTGCGTGGGCCGAACCGGTCGGGCTGTCATCGTGGACGAAGGCTGGCAGACAGGCAGCCTAGCCGGGGAAATCATGGCCACCCTGACGGAGACGGTTTTCTGGTCTCTGGATGCCCCCCTTGCCCGGGTCTGCAGCCAGGAAGTCCCCATCCCCTATGCCCGCCATCTTGAGGAAGCCGCGCTGCCACAAGTGGAAGACATCGTCCGTTCGACCCGCGCCATCATGGGGGAAAAACCATGAGTGATTTCACCATGCCTTCCATGGGCGCGGACATGGAGGCCGGGACCCTGATTGAATGGAAGGTACAGCCGGGTGAGCGGGTGAGCCGGGGCCAGGTGATTGCGGTGGTGGATACGGCCAAGGCCGCCCTTGATGTGGAGGTCTTCGAAGACGGGATTGTGGAAGAACTGTATGTCGAGGAAGGTACGGCCGTGCCGGTAGGCCAGGCGCTGGCCCGCATCGGCGATGGGCAGGGCAAGCACCCGGAACCACCCCGGGAGAAGGAGAAGGAGAAGGAGAAGGAGAAGGAGGAAACGGTGCCGGAGCCACAAGCCCCGGCGTCGGCGGCCAAGCCAGCCACGCCCGAGCCGGCTCCGTCAGCACGGCGCGCAGAAAGCACGACTGGCAGGCCAGACACCACCGCACCACCGGTGTCCGCCAAATCCAAACCCATGGCCTCCCCTGCCGCAAGGCGACGGGCGCGGGAAGCGGGTGTGGACCTGAGCGCGCTAAAAGGCAGCGGCTCGGCGCAATCCATCGTCCTTGCGGATGTGGACGCCGCCATTGGCCGACAGCCCTCCGCCAAGCCCCGGTCCCAGGAGATGCGCCAAGACATGCGCCAGGCCATTGCGGCCGCCATGAGCCGGGCCAAGCGGGAAATCCCCCACTACTACCTAGACACCACCGTGGATCTCCATGCCGCGGAAACGTGGCTGGCCGACTACAATCGCGAGCGCCCACCGGAATCCCGGCTGCTCATGGCGGCCCTCTTTGCCAAAGCCACCGCCCTGGCATTGGCAAAGCATGGGGATCTCAATGGCCATTATGAAGCAGCGGGCTTCCAGGCGGCCGAATCCGTGAACCTGGGCCTGGCCATTCACCTGCGCGGCGGCGGCCTGGTGGCCCCGGCCATCCTCGACGCTGACAAGCTCGCATTGCCGGAACTGATGCGGCAACTCCAGGACCTGGTCAAGCGGGCCCGGAGTAGCGGTCTGAAGGGCTCGGAGATGAGCCAGGGTACCGCCACCCTGACCAATCTGGGTGAACGGGGCGTGGATACCGTCATTGGCGTCATCCACCCGCCGCAGGTAGCCATGATCGGCTTTGGCCGCCCCCGCCGCCAGCCGGTGGCCCTGCCCGACGGTATCGGAGTACATATGAGCGTCAAGCTCAGCCTGGCCGCCGACCACCGGGTCTGTGACGGACACAGCGGCGCGCTTTTTCTTAATGAGATTGATCAGCATCTGCAAACACCGGAGGCACTGTGAACCGCGAGGATCTCAAAAGCGCTGTACTGGAAGAACTGTCCGACATCGCACCCGATATCGACACCAACAGGATCGACGAAGCCGTCCACCTGCGAGATGAATACGACCTGGACTCCATGGATGCCATGAATCTGCTGATGGCCCTGCACAAGCGACTCAAGATCAACATCCCGGAGCAGGAATACGCGAGAATGCGAAGCTTGGGGGAACTGTTGGACTACCTGGCGCAGCAATCCGGATAAGACCCAACACTGGGCGCTCAACCACAAGGGCCATTGTCATGTTCAAGACGGTACTGGTATTGGGCCACATCCATGGCATTCGACTGCAAGTGCATATCAGCTGGCTGGTCATCTTTGCCCTGCTGATGGTCACCCTGACCACGACCCTGCAACATCACCACCCGGAATGGGCCCTGATCACCTCACTGTTGACGGCCCTGTTCACCGCCCTGCTTTTTTTCGCGTCCATTCTCGCCCATGAAATGGGCCACAGTATTGTGGCCATCCGTCGCGGCGTGCCGGTGAAATCCATCACCCTGTTCATATTCGGCGGCATGGCCCAGCTGGGCCGCGACAGCGACAACCCGGAGGATGAGTTCCGAATAGCCATTGCCGGGCCGTTGGTGAGTCTGGCCCTGGCAGTCGGTTTTTTCCTCCTGTCCGTGCTCAGCAACCCCTTCAGTGAAGCCCTGTCGGTGGCCTTTGGCTGGCTAGGGGCCATCAACCTGATCGTGGCGGTTTTCAACCTGATTCCGGGCTTTCCCCTGGACGGGGGGCGTGTTTTCCGGGCAGCGGTCTGGCGGTTTACCGGCGATGCCCGCAAAGGTGTCCGGGCGGCGGTCATGGGGGGCCGGGTGGTGGCCTACGGTCTGTTTGCCCTGGGCATCTGGAACGGGCTGTTCTTCGGCAACCTCATCGGGGGCCTATGGATCATCCTGATTGCCTGGTTCCTGCTTTTTCTGGCCGAGGGTCACGGCAAGCATTACGATCTGCGCGAGCGCCTGGCGGGGATCACTGCCGGAGACCTGGCCGAGCATCATGTGCCATCAGTGGATGCCCGGACGCCGGTGTCGGAGTGGATCAGTCAGCGGGTAGTCCCCGAGGCACGCCGAGCCTACATGATCACGGGAGGCGGTGACGTCCTTGGTTTGCTGACCCTGTCAGATATCAAGCACTTACCCAGAGAGCGTTGGGACCATACCCCAGTGAGTCAATTCATGACCCCAATCGACCGTCTCCACCATGTGGCCCCTGAGAGTGATCCGGAAGAGGTTCTTGGCATCATGACCGAGCATGGCCTGAACCAGCTTCCGGTGGTCGACGAGGACCGAGTCACCGGCTGGATAGACCGCCAACGCCTGCTCCAGGCCATCGAGATCCACCTGGCCACTCAGCCCACTTCGCGTCCGTCCAATCGAGCCCCATCTGCCTAACGTGGAATCCCTTGATGGGAAGCAATGGGTCGGATATCAACCTGGATTACAGCTAGACCAATTGCCATCTAAAGCAGATAGGAGACAGGGAGATGAAAGACGAAGATTCCATAGCTCTGATAACAGGGGGTGCGCGTGGCATTGGACGGGCTACGGCCCTGGCCTATGCACGCAAGGGCTGCCATGTTGCCATCGCAGACCTGCATGATGACGATGCCCAAGGAGTCGTTGAGGAAATCGAACGGATCGGCCAGCGCGCCCTATACCTGCATTGTGATGTGAGTGACTCCGACTCCGTGGCATCGATGATGACCGGTGTGAAGCAGGAATTCGGGCAGCTGGATTACGCCTGCAATAATGCCGGCATCGAAGGTGATCAGGCCCCAACGGCGGATAGCAGCCTGGAGAACTTCGATCGCGTAATGGCCGTCAACCTGCGCGGGCTTTTCATTTGCATGGGCGAAGAACTGGCCCTGATGCTGGAACGCGGCAAGGGCAGCATCATCAATGTGGCCTCCATCGCCGGCCTGATCGGCTTCCCCAAGCTGCCGGCCTATTGCGCCTCCAAGGGTGGCGTCGTGCAGCTGACACGCACTGCCGCCATCGAGTACGCCGAGCAAGGCATACGCATCAACGCCGTATGTCCGGGGGCCGTGCAGACGGAAATGATCGACCGGATTACCGGGAAAAAGGCCGACGTGGTGGAGCAGTTCCGTAACATGCACCCCATGAAGCGCATGGCAACACCCGAGGAAGTCGCTAACACGATCGTCTGGCTCAGTTGCAAGGAAGCGAGCTTCATTACCGGCCAGGCCATAGCCGTAGACGGCGGGTATGTAGCGGCTTGAACCGCCCTCGCGTTAGTTATTACGTTGCAGGAGAAAGACCGACTCGCTACCCCCGCTCAGCCCCCGTTTTCGCAAACCGTCGTCCTGGGGCAGGCGTGTGTGGTGCAGACACTCGATGCGATGGCCTTGTCCGAAAAGGCGCTCCACTTCGGCATCACTGACATTGAACGGCGGCCCCTCAAAGCCCGACTGCGGTGGGTAATCGAGTGTCACCAGCAGTATTCGGGTCTCCGGCCCGGTGATACGCAGGAGATGATCCGCATAACGCTGGCGCATCTCAGGTGGCAGCGCAATCAGAGCAGCTCGGTCATAGACCAATGCAACCGGCCCGATATCATCGGCGGTCAACTGGAAGAAATCACCGCACCAGAGCTCGATGTCCTTGTGGCGATAACAGGTGAACCGTTGCCCTGCGTTCTCCTGGGGATCAATACCCCGCTCGGCGAAGAAAGCGGCACAGGCGAGATCACTCAGCTCCACACCAATGACATGATGCCCCTGGTCCCGCAACCAGGCCAGATCATGGGCCTTGCCACACAAGGGCACCAGCACCTTCTCCCCCGGAAGTGGTTCAAGGTACTGCCAGTACATCTGAAGGTGCTTGTTGACCTGCCCTTCGTGAAACCCGATCTGCTCGTTTTGCCAGCGCTCGCGCCAGAATTCCGGATCCATGCGAAGCCCTCCTCCCGCTTCAGTGTCTGCCTGCCTTTTCGGCTTCCCGTTTCTCCTGACATGGGCGACAGCGTTTCGCCGTAGGCCACGCCTCCAGCCGCGCCTCGGGAATCACCTCGTCACAAACGATGCATATTCCGTAGCTGCCGTTCTCGATTCGAGCCAGAGCGGCCCGGATATCCTCCAGCTCTTCCGCCTCCCGGCGCAGGCCGGCATTACGAATAACGGCAACGCTATCCCGGAAGGAAATATCCTTGGTGTCCATCACCTCCCGCAACCCCACATCCCGGGAGAGGCTTTTTTCTTCGTTCTGGAGCCGACGAATATCGGCAAGCACAGCATCACGCTTGCCATTGAGTATGGCATTAAAGCGGTCCATTGTTGGCATAATTCTTTTCTCCTTTATCATCCTTGCCACTGTGTAGTGTTCGCACCGCCAGTCTAGACATGCGTCTGTTGGGGCAGTACCAGCACCGGACATCCCGCATGGGAGAGCAGATAGTTGACGGTATCTCGGCTCAGGGGCCAGAGGTGCTCATGCTCAAACACGATGACAAGATCGCTCTGCCGTTCACCGGATTCAGCCACCAGCCGTTTGCCGGGCTGACCGACCCTTACGATGGAATCGACGTCTATTCCAAGCGGAACCTGCTTCCGGACCAACACGGTCAACGCTCGTTCCAAATGCTGAACAGCCGCCTTGATCTCCTCCTCATTTTCCAATGCCGGAAAGAAGGTGGGACCTTCTGGGCGATCAACCACTGACACCAGAACCAGCTTGCCGCCCTCCTCCAGCAAACGCATCGCCATGCGAATGCATGCGTCCGCTTCATCATCATGCTCTGGATATACGCCGACCAGGATTGATCTGAACATTCCCGACTCCCGCCAATCGAACGCCGATATCTGCAAAAGAAGTGCCGCAGAACCCCGACACTCCCACAATCTGAGCCTGCCTGTTACGGCCTGTCGCCCGACACCAAATCGGCCTCGTGCTCAGTCAGTCTCCTCTTATCCGCTAGTCCCGGTGTTGATGCAGATCAAGGAAGGCGCCGTTCAATGGAGCCCTTAGCAATCTCAGCGGTGAACCGGCACTCTTCCGGCACCCATCCCTGCCCAAGCGAGCGACGCGCTGATAGGGCTCCATACACCGCAAATTGCCTGTGTATAGCGCCCAAAAAGTGCCGCAATTTGGTCATCTCCCGGGAAGTTGCCATGATCGTCCGGGTTTGATGATTGACTGCGGAGCTGCTGATGTCGATTGAGCGAGCCAACCAGACGCGGCTGGAGCGTCGGGAGCTGTTTCCTGAGCTGCACTTTGCCGTCTATGCCAACCGCGCCCCTATCTCCCCCTTGAGCGGCAATGTCACAACCTGGCAGAAGGCCGGAAAACGGAGTGCTCATGACTGAATTCACATCCTTCTCTGCCTTGCTCGGCGGCGTACTAATCGGCCTCGCTGCCGTGCTCCTGATGGCGCTTTTCGGCCTCGGTTTGGCAATCTCCCAGATGATCAACCCACTCAAGGTGCTGGGCTTCCTTGATGTCCTCGGAAACTGGGACCCCAGCCTGGCCTTCGTCATGGTCGGCACCATTGCCGTCACCCTGCCCGGGTTTCTACCTGGTCCGCAAAATGGGCAAGCCCGTCTTCGCTCCCGGCCTCCAGTGGCCGGAGGGCCAGGACATCAACTGCCAGTTGTTGCTCGACGCGGGCCTGTTCGGGATCGGCTGGGGACTGGCCGGCTATTGCCCGGGACCGGGTATTGGCGCGATGGCATTGAGTATCCACGAGATGGCGTTCTACGAGCCGCTGATATTCACGGTCTCGATGCTAGTGGGCTTTCTTGCGTGGCACATACTCGACCGGAGAACCCGTCCGGCCACTGACGGCTAAAGCGGTACCTGCCGTCACTACTACCGGTCATCAAGGCCGCGATGCGGCCTGCTTCCCTGCTCAGATCAAACGCGCCGAGCGCAAAGGCCAGACCTTCAATATCGATCCAACCTCGCACCACCCGACCTTCCTGCATAATTTGCCGGGCTATCCGCCGCACCGTATTGGAAGGAATGGAAAGACTGATCCCCACACTACCGGCCGAGGGCCCAATCAACATGGAATTGATGCCGATAAGCCGACCCTGGGAGTTGAGCAAAGGACCACCGGAGTTCCCGGGGTTGATGGACGCATCGGATTGAATCAGGTCACGAATAATATAGCCGGATTGCAGTTGCACCGGCCAATTAAGCACCGATACAACGCCGACAGTCAGGGTACCTTCCAAGCCAAAGGGATTACCCAAGGTCAGAACCGACTGACCTACCTGGACCCTCCCACTGTCGGCAAAGGGCAACACGGTCAACGGCCATCCCATGGGATCGAATCGCAGCACAGCCAAATCCATCTCTGGGTCTGAACCTATCAGCTGGGCCGGATACAGACTGCCGTCGTACAGCGACACAATCAGTCGTTGAGCTCCGGCCCAACGACTGCGATAGGCGCTCAAGGTAGTCACGCTTACCACAGCCCGGTGGGTCCGGCGATGGACTTGAATCCTGGCCAATTCCTCCTGGGACAAGCCCTCTTCGATCAGGGGTGGCAATGGCTCTTCCTCCGGCACCCCGACCGTAAATGCCGGTGACATGGCATCGATGAATTCCGGAGCCGGGCTGACCTCCGAATAGCCAGCGCATCCGGACAGGCCCAACAGCAAAACCGGAAACAGGCTTAAGACAGGGCGCATGACAACTTCAGGCGGCATAATCAAAACATCAGAATAAGGGAACCTCAATCAAGACCACCCATCTTCAACTGATCATTCCCTCGGTGCAAGTCGATATGCGAGCCGGTCAGTTGCCGCCGACGGAAGACAATGGCGTGAGCTACCTTAAAGTCCCATTGAAGCAATTGGGCCCTGCGCTCGGCCTGCGTAACGTCCACGACTGAAGTCGAATCACCGCGCTTGACATTATTTTACTGAAGTCTGTTTTCCCGTCGGTTACGAACAGGAGATTGCCACCAAGCTGACCCTAGGTACTCAGTACTACGTGGAATGGCTGCAGGACTTTGTTGAACTGGAAGTCGGATTCCAGGGTGAGTCGGCCACCGTGCCAAAAGAATTCCGCCAAGTGATCACGCTGAGGCTCACCCAGCAGCTGATGCGGGACAACCTCACCATCGGACTAAAGGCCGACCTTCGGGACGCGTGAAAACACCATGCGAGGGGGTATCCCCCGCATGGAATATGCGTCAGCGGGATTACTTGCGCCGACCAGTAATAAGCAGGTACTCCCGCTCGATATGCAGGCCCGCCTCAGTGGCGTAGCGACCATGGTAGGCGTCAACATCCTGCTTAAAGGCAGCCTGCTCGCTTTCGGACAGCTGCTTCATGACCTGTCGGATCGGGCCGAAGCCGCGGGCATACCATTGCCAGGCATCTTCCACCTTGTCGAAATAATGGTGATTCACACCCGGTTCAAACCAGAGTTCAAAATCTTGCCCCAGCAGCGCCCGGGCATGGTCGGGATCGCCCCAAGCCAGTGGTGACGGTTCCGGGGCCGGGTCGCCACTGTGTTTGCCGATCACCCCGAAGAATTCCTGGACCGCACCCTCCGGTGCCCACACCGCCAGTGACAGACGACCACCCCGGCGACACACCCGCGCCAGTTCGCGTGCGGCCTGCGCCTGATCTGCCGCAAACATCACTCCAAAAGTGGAGATCACGCCGTCGAAATGGCCATCGTCGAAAGGCAGCCGTTCGGCGTCAGCCTGCCGAAACCGGACCGCCGGTCGCAGGTGCGCCGACAGCGTCTCCGCCGCTTCCAGCAACTCGGAGGCGATATCCACGCCGGTCACATTCGCTCCGGCACGGGCCATATTGCGTGCTGTCCAGCCTGTGCCCGTCGCCACATCAAGAATCTCCTGACCGGGCCGCGGATTGAGTCGCTGGGCCGCATGGGCCAGCGCGTCTGAAACGCCGAAGCTGATATTGTCGTAATGGCTGCCGCCAAGATTCCAGGTACGGGCGGCGTCCTCGTGATGGGGCTGTACTGACACCCCGGGCCCACTCTCCATCGAATGCACCTGATTCATGATGACCTCCGTATAGCAGAAGCAATCGTGCTGGCCCTGCCGGGCCACCCGCCTGCGGGAATGGTCCTCGGCAACGCAATCGGCCACTAGACCGACTATCATAGTATATAGACCGATCGTCATATTTTGTCAATAATGGTAAAAAGAGGACCATGGGTAACGAAACCAGAAAGCGAATGCTCCAGACCACCTTGCGGCTGATCCAGCTGCGTGGACTGCACGGAGTGAGCCTGAACGATATCCTTGAGGAAAGCGGCAGCCCCCGGGGATCCCTCTATTTTCATTTTCCGGGCGGCAAGGAAGCGCTAGTGGCGGAAGCCATGCAAAGCGGGATCGAAGAAGCTTCCCAGGTGCTTAGGGAGTGCCTGGCATCGGCCTCCCATCCCGCAGACGGCGTCAAGGCATTTTTTCAGGCAGCGGCCGAGGAAATGACCCGCTCCGACTACGGCTTTGGATGCCCCGTCGCCCCTATCATCCTGGACTCGCCCCACGTTTCCACAAAACTGGCTGCTGCCTGTCGGGCCGCCATTGATGAGTGGACGGAAATGTATCGAGAAGCCCTTTTGGCTGGTGGCCTGAGCTTCGAAAGGGCTGGCCGAGTCGCCAACACGATCACCGCCAGTCTGGAAGGGGCACTGATCATGGCGAGAAGCCACCAGGATGCAACGCTTATCGTGACGGTAGGAGATGAAGTAGCCGACTTGATCACCCTGGCTGTCAATCGCTAAAGCGCATCCTACGCCCGGCCGGCCTGCCCCCGCGGCCCGCTTTCCAATGTCCTATAGCGTACATACCACCCTGAATCGTGATAGCATCCATTATGAGAAAACAAACCCGCTTCACCGGGGAACACAGCCCACCAAGAGGGGCGCATACCCATGTCCAATCAACCCGACCCCAGTCAGAATCATCTGCTCGCCGCTCTACCACCCGATGAATACGCGCGTATAGCACCGAATCTCGAGCTGGCCGACCTACGCCTCGGCGATACCCTCTGCGAACCCTACATTGAAATGCAGCATGTCTATTTTCCGGTGGACTCCATCGTCTCCCTGCTGTGCGTCATGGAAGACGGCGACTCGGCAGAAATCGCCATCGTCGGACACGAGGGCATTGTCGGCGTTTCACTCTTCATGGGGGGGGAAACCACGCCCAGCCAGGCCGTGGTGCAATCCGCCGGCAAAGCCTATAAATTGCCGGGCCGCGCACTCAAGAGCGAATTCTACCGGGGAGGGCCCATGCAACACCTCCTTCTGCGCTACACCCAGGCCCTGCTGACCCAGATGGCCCAAACCGCTGTCTGCAACCGCCATCACAGCCTGGATCAACAGCTCTGCCGCTGGTTGCTGATCAGTCAAGACCGCCTGCCTTCCAATGAGCTGATCATGACCCAGGAACTGATTGCCAATATGCTGGGTGTCAGACGTGAAGGGGTCACGGAGGCCGCCGGTCGACTACAGCATGCGGGCCTGATCCGTTATCACCGTGGGCACATCACCCTCCTGGATCGGCCCGGCCTGGAGAAGCGCGCCTGTGAATGCTACGGTGTTGTCAAACGTGAATATGATCGACTCCTGGCGGAAAGACCATCCCGCTGAACTTTGTACGCTACCGCCCCGACACTGCCTCTCCCTTATGCCAGAGTTTCTCTTACGGGCCTGACCCAGGCCGCCTGTTCTGGCCACAGTGCATGCCCTGACTCCCGTACATCCCTGCCTCCCAGGGTTCGATCAATCACCAGGAGTCCTCCCAATGACGGCCCGCGTTGCCAGCAATCGTCTGCTTGCACTATTACCGGAAAGCGAGCGTGCCGAGATCTTGTCACAGTGTGATGAGCTGACTCTGAAGTTTGGTGAAACCCTCGTGGAATCCGGCGCGACATACAGTCATGTGTACTTTCCACTCCGGGGATTCATCTCCCTGATAACCATCATGAATGAAAAACCGGCCCTGGAATCCGGATTGGTGGGTGCAGAAGGCATGCTTGGCGCCACCCTGGCACTGGGGGTTGGCAGTGCACCGACTCGGGCTCTGGTTCAGGGCGCCGGAACCACCTTGCGCATGGACGTTGCCGTTTTCACAACCCTGATCGAGCGATATCCGCGGCTACGCAGGATAGTAATGCATTACCTTCATGTAATGATCGAGCAACTGGCACAAACCTCGGCCTGTACCCGCTTCCACCTCGTAGAAGCAAGGCTGGCACGCTGGCTGCTGATGACTCGGGACCGGGCCAGAAGTGACAATTTCGATATCACGCAGCAATTTCTCGCCTGCATGCTCGGTGTTCGCCGCGTAGGAGTGACTGCTGCGGCCAGGAAAATGCAGGAACGGGGCTTGATCGACTACTGTCGCGGCCATATTGAAATACTCGATCGGCGTGGTCTGGAAGCCGCAGCGTGCAGTTGTTACAAAGCGGACCGAGCAGTCTATAGACGGATTATGGCGTAGTAAACGCCCGGGCGGCACGCTCATTGCCAACCTCCCCATCCCCTTTGGCAGTAAAGAAGCCGCAAGCATTCTCCTCTCTCGTCTTAGCCTGAAACATGGCGATATCTGCATGTTCAATCAAGGCATCCATTTCCTTTCCATTCGCCGGATACATGCTGATTCCGATACTTAAGGTGACTTTCACCTCATGGCCGTCAACCAACAGCGGGTTCAAAAATAAGCTAAGAAGCTTCTTTGCAGCCTGCTCGGCCGCTGACGCATCTGCCACATCCGCCAACAAGATCAGAAACTCATCTCCCCCTTGTCGGCATACCGTATCGGTATCACGGACCCCGTGAAGCAGACGATCGGCCACCGCCTTAAGAACATGATCACCGACCCTATGACCCAGGCGATCATTGATATTCTTGAAATTATCCAGATCGACAAACAGCATCGCAGCCTGTCTTTCATGACGGTTGGCCAGGCTGATGACCTGTCTGAATCGTTCCTCGAAGAGTGGCCGACTCGCCAATCCAGTCAGTGAATCATGACCGGCTAGCCACGCCATCTTTCGCGTCATTGAGAGGGACTGGTTGACATCGCGGAAAACGATCACCGCACCCGTAACCCGACCATATCGGTCATGTACCGGTGCCGCTGAATCCTCAATGCCGGTTTCACTGCCATCAAGGCGATGTAGGACGCAATTTGCCGCCAACCCCACGTTGGTATTTTCGGCCATGGCATGCAGAGCCGGGTTTCTGGCGCGTTTCCCACTGTCTCGATCAGTGATCTTGAACACGGCGGGCAGCGGTTTCCCAACGGCATTGGAGCTGGGCCAGCCGGTCAGTTCCTCGGCAACCTGATTGAGGTAAGTTACTTTTCCCTGAATATCGGTGACCAAAACCGCGTCACCGATGGACCCCAGCGTCACTCGAGCGCGCTCCTTTTCCTCGAAAAGGGCTTCATCCGCCACCCGCCAGGCCGCCTCGGTCGCTTTTCGACGCGTCACGTAGTGCAGTGCGCCCGGCAGCCAGTCCATATCGATTGCATTCTCATCCGGCTCCAGTTCATCGCCATCGATCTGTGCTGAATGGGTGCCGATCTCACTCAATGGCAGCACCAGTGAGTCGGGGGTTGCCAGGCGCAATTGCTTGAATACTTCGGGACCAGCGCAGTCAGGCAAGCTCATGCCGGCCAGGACAACCTCGATATCGCCCTGCGCCACTCGATCTAGTGCTAACGCAAGGTTCGTCACCCATTCAACACGGAAAACACCTTCTCCGGCACCTAGCAGAGCCTCCTCAACCAACCGCGCCACATCAATATTGGCCTCCACAAACAATACCGTTACCGGCTCAGCTCTCGATACCAGCGCTTGTGGGTGGTGATCCCGTTGAAGATTCACAATGTTACGCTCCCCGGTCATCTATCAACTCGATAAACTCGTAATGGGCGTTTGAATGTGTCCTTATCCCTGCAGAAACCCTGGCCACCAAGAATCTAAGGCAAAAATTTTGCTCTAAATTCCAGCCTATTGGCCGTTCGGGACCGTCTTCGGGAAATGAGCAATAAGAAACCAGCAATAGTTGCGCCAATTCCGGCGAGAAAGTACCAGTGATTCGGATCGAAAACTCGGCTCACCAGCGTTTCGTGAATCGTCACACTAGGGGTTTGCGTCGTACTGTATCCGAAGTACAGGAGCGTCCCAGCACATGCTAGAAAGACCAAGCCCAGCAACCGCCTGATATTCATGGCCAATTCCCCATTCAGGTAATCAAGATAGCCATCGCACCATGACACAGACGGCCCGTCTGTTCGGTAGCGCACCCAATGGATGATTTCCGGGCCGGGCACTCATACGGACGAAAAAACAATTCCCGCTATATACGACGGCCCTGAATCAGCCTGATCAGGACGACAACCACCGCTATCACCAGGAGGATATGTATCAAGCCACCCATTGTGGTTGAGGTAAAGAAACCAAGTAGCCAGAGGACAATCAGTGCGACAACAATAATCTCGAGCATTTTCTTCTCCTTTCAGCCATCAAATGGCGACTAGCTCCGCACACCGAATGTAACGAGCACCAAACCGCCGATGGCTGATGCGATTCCAAATATGAAGTACCAGGTCGTTGATTCAGTAAACCGACCCGTGAATGTTTCATGAACCTGCTCTCCCAAGCTCTGCGAGGCGGTGTAACCGAAATACAGTAGCACTGCCCCTACGACGAGAAGCACGATTCCCAATAACAGATTAATATTCATGATGATCTCCTTGTAAGCCAATATCTGTCCGC